>NZ_JANDHW010000005.1 GCF_024330105.1 Coprobacter tertius | reverse complement strand
TATAAAATATAAAAAACGGAAGAATTTAAATTCTTCCGTTTTTTATATTTTATATTAACAGTTTACTTCTTTGCCTTCATACTTGAGATAGTGAGATAGGCAATAATTCCAAGATATAAAACGAGACCTAAAGACTGTTGTATGGTTTCGTTTAATTTGTAATCATAGGTAAACCCTCCGAACCGGAGTGCTGCACTGACTACTCCCATTAAGGCCCCTCCGGCAATAAATCCGGATGCTAGTAAAGTCCCTTTTTCAAGACGGGCTTTATTTATTTTTTTGTCTTTGCTTCGTGTACTTACATACCAGCTGATAAGACCTCCGACTACTAAAGGAGTATTAAGTTCGAGCGGGATAAACATTCCTAAAGCAAAAGCTAAAGCGGGTATCTTTAAAGTAGTAAGTATAATTGCAATGACGGCGCCTATACCATATAAAATCCAAGGAGCGCCTTTTCCCGACATCAAGGGTTCTATGACTGCAGCCATAGCATTTGCCTGCGGTGCCGAAAGACTGTTTTCTCCTGTAAATCCATAAGTGTCGTTCAATATCATAATAACACCTCCAACAGTTGCGGCCGATACTAAGGTACCTAAAAATTTCCAGGATTCCTGTTTCGACGGAGTGCTTCCCAGCCAGTAGCCGATTTTTAAATCGGTAATAAAACCGCCGGCCATCGATAATGCAGTACAAACGACACCTCCGATAATCAGTGCAGCTACCATACCGGAAGTCCCGGTGAGTCCCACTGCAACTAAAATTACAGATGCCAGGATTAATGTCATCAAAGTCATTCCCGAGACGGGATTTGTTCCTACGATTGCGATGGCATTAGCTGCAACGGTGGTAAAAAGGAAGGCGATAATAGATACGACGATAAAGGCGATAAGAGCTTGGCTGAAAGTGTGTATAACTCCCAAATAGAAGAACAGAAATATTAAGATAAGTGTAACAATGCATGCAATGGCTATAAATTTCATAGAAAGATCTCGTTGTGTACGTAGTACGCTTTTGGCAACTGATCCGGTTTTCCCCTTTAATTCTTTAGAGGCTAATCCTACGGCATTTTTAATAATTCCCCATGATTTTATGATACCGATTACTCCGGCCATAGCAATACCACCGATACCGATGTGACGGCCGTAAGTCGTAAAAATCTGTTCTGGTGTCATCGAGGCGATTGTCATGTGTATGTCGGAATTTCCTAAAGCAAGAATAGTATCACCGAAAAAGAGATTCAGAAAAGGAAGAATTATAAACCACACGAAGATAGAGCCGGCACAAATTACAACGCAATACCTAAGCCCGATGATATAGCCAAGTCCTAAAACAGCAGCACCGGTATTTACTTTAAATACGATTTTGGCTTTTTCTGCAACCATATCTCCGAAAGGAAGTATCTTAGTGGATAAAACTTCACTCCACCATCCGTAGGTAGATAATAAGAAGTCATATACACCACCGATAATACCAGCCATAATAAGAGGTTTTGCCTGATTTCCTCCTTTTTCACCCGAAATCAGTACTTGAGTTGTTGCGGTAGCTTCGGGAAAAGGATATTTTCCATGCATATCAGAAACAAAATACTTTCTGAAGGGGATAAGGAACAGAATTCCGAGTATGCCTCCTAATAAGGAACTAAGAAAAACTTGCATAAAGTTTACCGTCAATCCGGGAATAATATACAATGCGGGTAAAGTAAAGATCGCACCGGCAACGATAACTCCCGAACAAGCACCGATCGACTGGATAATTACATTTTCACCCAGAGCGTTTTTTCGTTTAGTACTGTTCGACAAGCCTACGGCGATAATAGCGATAGGAATAGCGGCTTCGAATACCTGCCCCACTTTTAATCCCAAATAGGCTGCAGCAGCCGAGAATAGAATGGCCATGATAACTCCCCACGAAACCGACCAGAGCGTAACTTCCCGGTAATTTTTATCGGGAGACATGACCGGATGGTATTCTTCACCTTCATGCAATTCCCTGAAAGCATTTTCGGGAATACTTACCGGTTCTTTTTTTTCTTGTTTCATGATATATATTATGATTTGTTTTTGATATTTTCGACGAAGTGTTTTATTTCAGCCTGAACATATAAGTAAGAGCTATTGTAATGTTCTGATTCGATGAGGTAGCAAAATAATCTTTTTTCCTGTTATTGAAAAAATCTCCCAGTCCGAAACAATATCGACCTTCGAGCATAAAACTGTGTTTTTTCGCTCTTAATTCGATACCGGCTCCTCCACAAATTCCGTAATCGAATTTTTTGGCGATTGGCATATTCAATTGTTCGGTAGGGTGACTGTCCGATGGAAGTTTAGGCAGATTATTCAAGTCGAGATTGGTGTTTTTTTTATCTGAAATCAAGAATCCTACTTGGGGACCGAGGTTTACAAAACCTCTGATTACTTTATTTCCGAAAAAAATATGAGTCATAAAAGGAACTTCGAGATAGTTCATCCGTCGATTGTATTTCAGGGACGGATCTTCGAAATTTTCGTCCCAACCTTGTTGAGAAAAGTTGGCTTCTATGATAAAACCGAAATATTTTTCTTCTGAATAACGAAAAGAGATACCACCCATATAACCCAGTAGTAAATTTTGTTTTACCGATGGGCGGAATGTTGCTCTAGATAGATTAGTGCCGAATTTGGCACCAACCGATATTTCTTTTTGATATTGGGCTGAAAGGGGAGATAAAACACTTCCCATAACGAGTAACAGGCAGGCGAGAAGATTTTTTTTCATTTTATATTACGCTTACTTTATCGTTATTTTTTCGATTGTATACGCGGGTGTAAAACGTACAAAATAGAGATTTTTGTTTATGAATCCACTCCAGTTATTTAGTCGTTGAAAATTGAAATCGGTCTGTAAACTCTGCGACTGAATATCCTGAAGGCTATTTCCGAAGTTTTTACCGTAGCGGTATAAAGCGGTAAGAAAATACATGCCGGTATCGAAGCCGAGTAAGCCGTATTTGGGATTTGCATTTATCATTTCTTTATTATACCAATAATGGAATGCCCGATTCAGACTTTTTACGTTGTTATCGGTAGGGAGTGCATAAAAACGGGTAAAGATATATGTATTCAGATGATAATAACTGTCGAGATAGTCTTTCGTGTAAGTCTGCCATTCGGGATATCCGAAAAGAGTAATTCTCATATCGGGATGGTTTTCTCTCGCTTTATTCAGTGGAACGATGACCTTACCCAATGTACTGCGACTTCCGCACGAAGGTACGACGACAATATCATCTGTTTCGCTGTAATGTTTCCCTATTTCTTTCTCTAGGTCGATCGTAGCTGGAATTTCTGAATAAGAAATCGATTGCCTTTTCAGCTCATCTTTCAGCATATTGGTAAATTCGGTTTTATCGTCATTGTCGGTGTAAACGAATACGATTTTTTTACGGCCGAAACGGTTTATAAACTCATTAATCGTTTCGGCATATAAATAAGAATGCGGAATATTCGTTTGAAAAACCCACGGATTATGGTTTATATCTTCATTTTTCAAAGAAAAGGAGTTAACCAGATTGATATTATTTTTCTGTGCAAAATCGGCTGCGTTTTTCAAAGAAGAATCGTTTACCGGGCCGATAATCATATCGATATTTTTTAGCTCGGGTGTCGAGAGTATTTTATTTACTATATAAGGAGAATTCTGGGTGTCGTAAGTATAAATATTAATATTGGCACCTTGTTGTTTCAAACTGTCTACAGCCAGCAAAAAGCCTTGATAGTATTCAAGAAACAAGGCCGATTTTGTACTTGTATTTTCTTCGTTCAGCATAAAAGGGAGTAAAAGTGCAACGTTTATTTCACCTTTTTGCGAACTATTGTTCAATTTTGAATATATCTGATTTATAACATTAGTTTCTTCTATCGCGATTTCTTCTTTTGATAATTTCTTTTCGGCTACGGGTATTTTCAATTCATCGCCTTGAGATATTTTTCCGATACCCGGATTGATCTCGACAATGTCGCTTACTTTAACTTTAAATTTTTGAGCAATACTATAAAGTGTTTCTTTCTTTTTAACTTTATATATTTGATATTCAGGGGTTTGATTTTCTTTTGTTATAATTGTTTCGGTAGGTTGTGCACCCGGAATGAGTCGGATTACTTTACCGATTGAAAAGTTTGCAGGCGATAGACCTGGGTTACTTTTCAGAATATTTTCTACAGAAGTAGAATATTGTCTGGCTAATGAAAAAAGAGTTTCCTTAGGTGAAATGGTATGGTAGATATATGCATCATTTTTATCCGAGGTTGTTATCCCGCTACTTTGAGGGATACGTAAAACGGCACCTGCTTTTATTCCCTTATTGCTTTCCGGATTAAGTTTAATAATATCTTGAGTCGAGACATTATACATTTTGGAAATCGAATATAATGTTTCTCCCGGAGCAATCGTATGATTGAATGTTTGATCTTTGTGTTTGAATATATGGTTTTGTTGTACACCGTCCGTATTATTCATTCCTTTTATGGGGATGAGCAACTCTTGCCCGCTTTTCAGACCGTTACGAGCTTCCGGATTATACTGGATAATTTCTTCTTGAGTTACGTCGAATTTTTTACATATCGAATAAAAACCTTCTGCACTGTTTACCGTATATTTATAAAACTGTGGTTTTTCCTGATTTTGAGCTGTTACAGGCAGGAAAATGCATAAGGATAATATAAAGAAGGTAATGACTATTCTGGCAATTTTCATATATTAATTCGTTTATTATATTGTCTATTATTAGACTCAAAAAAGCAAAGGTATAAAAAAAATTGTACAGCACAATGCTATCTCTATTCTCTTAAAACGATCCCGAAAACGATTGCAGCTTATATCTGATAATTCCACACTATTTTTATTTTTTTTATTTCTTACTTCTTTGAAATGAACTATCTTTACCAAGATAAATTTTACCGGAATATTTTTACGATGAAACGATTTACTTTCCTATTTCTGTATCTGTCGGTAGTGTTACCTCTTTTTTCGCAAAATGTAGAGGTAAGTTGTGGAGGCCTACCGGCATATCGGTTTACCGAAGGTTTGAGTTCTATGGGGTTAGAGGGAGTATATGTCGTTTACCAGGCTTCGGGATCGGAAAAGGCTGAGATTATATTCGATACTTCCTCTTCGTCACCGGTCACCTGGTATCGTTTCGGTCGCACAGGATTAGATGATAAAGTTCTGATCGACGGTATAACCGATCCGCGTCTAACGGGTGCTTCTGGTGATTGCGGATATGAAATTATGCAAGACGGTCGTTCGGTTTATATTTGGTTGATTAATTATCTCGATTATCCATTAACCCTTCGTTCGATTAATGCCGAACAGGGGTTGTCCGATCCGTGTTCGTCGGTTCGTTTGTTGATTGACGGTACGGGAGACGATCTTCCTTTTTATTCGGTAAGTGGAAGATATAAAGGTATTCATCGGATTTTTACTATCGATTATAATACACTCGAATGGAATGATGCCGACAAGCTATTTGCTGAAATTCCCGTGAAGGAAGAAATGAATAGCGGATTATTGCCGGCTGTAGAAATACAAGCCCCATATGCAATAACGACGTTTACTCTTTCGGGAGACCAGTTTTTGACTTCGTGGGGAATGACCGAGAAAGTTGTTTCTGCAGAATATGATTCACCTGCACCTGTATGTAAAGGGATTGCAGAGCAATATACGCGGGACAACAAGAACGAATGGGATAGAGAGCAACCTACCGACGGAACATTTGGAGGATCTGCTCCCGTTGAAATGACTTTTTACGCTTATTATAATGATGTTGTTACTCACAGTGATTGGCAATTTTCAAAAGATAAAGATTTTATTACAATAGATGCTCATTATTATAATTCCGATGAGTTTCATTATACGTTTAATCAGGAGGGAACGACTTATGTACGTTTAATGGTGAGTAATGGAGCTTGTCGTGATTCTTCAGATGTTTTTCAGATTACAGTGGGTGAATCCCGGCTCGAAGCTCCCAACATTTTTTCCCCGGGAACTACACCAGGGGTGAATGACGAATGGAAGGTTGCTTATAAATCGATAGTGAGTTTTAAATGCTGGATATTTAACCGGTGGGGAGTGGAATTGTTCCATTTCGAAGATCCTGCTCAGGGATGGGATGGAAAATACCACGGGAAATTGGTAGATCCCGGTGTATATTTTTATGTAATAGAAGCAAAAGGTGCTGATAACCGAAAACACAATTTGAAGGGAAATATTAACATCTTGAGAGCAAAAGATTAGAAAAAATAAAATGAGAAAAATATATTGGCAGGTCGGTGTGACAGCGGTTGTAACGGCATTGAGTATTTTTGCACTGACTTCATCTTATCGTGCAGGTTCCGAAGCGGAACCCCCTCTTGTAAATTTATTTTCAGTCGTTCCCGATTTCCCGAAGTCGGTAGAGTTTTGTGGTGAAAAGATCGATCTCGATCGTTTCGATATGCACGAACGTTATGACAGGGAACTTACCAGTTTTTGTTATATGCATTCCAATACGTTGTTGATATTGAAGCGCGCCAATCGTTATTTTCCTATATTGGAACCAATTCTTCGAAGGAACGGAATCCCCGAAGATTTTTTGTACATGGCCGTTATAGAGAGTTATCTCGATCCCAGAGCGGTATCGGGAGCCCGGGCTGCCGGCTTATGGCAACTTTTGCCGGAAACAGCCAAACAATATGGTCTCGAGGTGAACGATTATGTAGATGAAAGATTTAATATCGAGAAATCTACAGAGGCGGCTTGCCGTTATTTGAAGGAAGCTTATGGGAAATATGGTAGTTGGACGACTGTCGCTGCGGCTTATAATGCGGGAATGGGACGTATTTCTACCGAATTGGCAAAACAACTGGAAGAACATTCGTTCGATTTATGGTTAAATAGTGAAACATCTCGGTATGTATTCAGAACGATGGCTATGAAAGCTGTTCTTTCTGCTCCTTATCGATATGGATTTGCTGTAAAGAAGCATCAATTATACCATCCGATACGTAAAAAGGAAGTGATCGTAAATCAACCGATCGAAGATTTAGCGCAGTTTGCTAAAGATAACGGTATAAGCTATTCGCAATTGAAAGAGATGAATCTTTGGTTGCGTAAAAATTCTTTACCGAATAAAAGCGGAAAAGAATATCGCATATCTATTCCTTTAAAGGAAGATCTTTATTATAGTACCCGAAAGTTCAATGTTTATCAAAAGAATTGGACGGTAGATTGATTATTTTACAGATATAGTGGATATATATCTTGTTACTTTATTTTTTGTACAATGCAAAATGATGATAAAATAGAGGTGTATGGTGCCCGGGTGCACAATCTTAAGAATATCGATGTAGAAATTCCCCGTAATAGTTTTACGATTATTACCGGATTAAGCGGCAGCGGAAAATCTTCATTAGCATTCGATACGATTTTTGCCGAAGGTCAGCGACGCTATATAGAGACTTTCTCTTCGTATGCCCGTAATTTCCTGGGAAATATGGAACGCCCCGATGTCGATAAAATAACCGGACTCAGTCCGGTTATCTCTATCGAGCAGAAAACGACGAATAAGAATCCCCGTTCGACAGTGGGCACGACAACTGAGATTTATGATTTTTTACGGTTGTTATATGCCCGGGCAGGAGAGGCTTATTCTTATTTGTCGGGCGAAAAAATGGTAAAGTATACCGAAGAACAGATTCTCGAGCTTATTCTCGATCGTTACAAGGGGCGTAAAACATATATACTTTCTCCTTTAGTAAGAAATCGAAAAGGGCATTATAAGGAACTTTTCGAACAGGTAAGAAAGAAGGGCTATCTGACCGTACGGGTAGATGGTGAATTGCGGGAAATACTGCACGGAATGAAACTCGACCGTTATAAAAATCACAGTGTCGAGTTGGTTGTGGATAAACTTATTATTTCTGAAAAAGACGAGCGTCGGTTGAAGGAAAGTGTACGCATTGCCATGAAACAAGGAGACGGACTTATTATGGTTCTCGATGCCGATACGGGAGAGTTACGCCATTATAGCCGTACATTGATGGATCCCGGTACCGGTCTGTCTTATAGTGAACCGGCACCTCATAATTTTTCTTTTAATTCGCCCCAGGGAGCTTGTCCGCGTTGTAAAGGGTTAGGTTTAGTAAATATTATCGATAGAGAAAAAATTATTCCGAATGATTCTCTTTCGATTTATCAAGGCGGAATCGTTCCTTTAGGAAAGTATAAAAATTCAATGATATTTTGGCAAATCGAAGCTATTTGCGAGAAATATGGGGTTACACTGAAGACTCCGCTTAAGGAAGTTCCTGATGAAGCCCTCGATGATATTCTGAACGGAACCGATGAACGTCTTCGTATAAAAAACGAGGCTTTGGGCAGTTCCAATTATAGCCTTTCTTTTGGAGGACTGATCCGGTATATCGAGATGCAACAGCAAAGTGATGCTTCTTCTCAGGCTCAGAAGTGGGCCGGACAATTTGTAAAAACCGTAGTGTGCCCCGAATGTAAAGGCCAACGTATTAATAAAGAAGCCCTGCATTATCGTATCAACGGTAAAAATATTGCCGAATTATCCTCGATGGATATTTCTGACCTTAATAAATGGCTCGATGGCGTAGAAAACTATATGTCTTTAAAGCAGGCACAAATTGCGCATGAAATATTGAAAGAAATACGTACGCGATTGAAATTCCTAATCGATGTAGGCCTCGAATATTTGAGTCTTAACAGAGCTTCTTCAACACTTTCGGGAGGAGAGAGTCAACGCATTCGTTTGGCTACTCAGATCGGTTCGCAGCTTGTAAACGTGTTATATATTCTCGATGAGCCCAGTATAGGATTGCACCAGCGGGATAATACTCGGCTGATTCGTTCTTTGAAACAACTCCGGGATACGGGAAATTCGATTATTGTAGTCGAACATGATAAGGAAATGATGCTCGAGGCCGATTATGTAATCGATCTCGGTCCTCGTGCGGGACGTCTGGGAGGAGATGTCGTTTTTGCGGGAACACCCTCTGAAATGTTAAAGTCGGATACTCTTACAGCTGCTTATCTCAACGGGAAACAGGAGATTGCCATACCCCAAAAGCGCAGGACAGGTAACGGGAAAGAGATCGTCTTGAAAGGTGCAAAGGGAAATAATCTGAAAAATGTAACTGTAAAATTTCCTTTGGGACGTTTTATATGTGTTACGGGTGTTTCGGGCAGTGGTAAGTCGAGTCTTATTAATGAGACTTTACAGCCTATTATAAGTAAACAATTCTATCGGTCGATTAAAGATCCGTTGCCCTATGATTCTATCAAAGGAATTGAAAATATCGACAAGATTGTAAATGTAGATCAGTCGCCGCTGGGACGTACACCCCGGTCTAATCCGGCTACCTATACAGGAGTCTTTTCTGATATTCGAAATGTTTTTGTCGATTTGCCCGAAGCCAAGATACGAGGATATAAACCAGGACGTTTTTCTTTTAATGTGCCTGGTGGACGGTGTGAAGTTTGCGGCGGGAACGGGTATAAAAATATCGAAATGAATTTCTTGCCCGACGTACTGGTTCCTTGTGAAGAATGCCATGGTAAACGATATAACCGGGAAACTCTCGAGGTACGTTTTAAAGGTAAATCGATTGCCGATGTATTGGATATGACAATCAATCAGGCAGTAGAATTTTTTGAAAGTATCCCTTCGATTCTGAATAAAATAAAAGTACTTCAGGATGTCGGACTCGGTTATATAAAACTGGGGCAACCCTCTACGACTTTGTCTGGTGGTGAAAGTCAACGGGTGAAACTGGCCACAGAATTGTCGAAAAAAGATACCGGGAAAACTCTTTATATTTTAGATGAGCCTACTACGGGGCTTCATTTCGAAGATATTCGAGTGTTGTTAGGCGTGTTAAATCGATTGGTTGATAAGGGGAATACGGTATTGGTTATCGAACATAATCTCGATGTTATAAAAAGTGCCGATTATATTATCGATATGGGGCCTGAAGGGGGTCAGGCAGGAGGTGAGGTTTTGGTAACAGGAACGCCCGAAGATATTTGTAAGAAAAAAGATACTTATACAACACGTTATCTTAAAAAGGAATTATTCCCGGGTATTAAATAAATATTGCATATAGATTTAAGTGATTTCTAGAACCATAGTGATAAATGGTTTAGAATAATTTATGAATAGCGTTTTGGGGGATTTTCTTTCAAGGGATTTCCGGATTTACTTTGTAAGGGGGGGAATTACAATAGAAAATTAATTAATAAATGATATAATGAAAAAGTATATTTTTATTTTATTGGGATGTGTATTAGCTTTCCCTTTAATTGCACAAGGACGGAAATATTCTACTTTTTATCAGCAAAGAGTTACTTTGTTCGAAGCTCTTCCGATAACTGCTGATGATATAGTTTTTATCGGTAACAGCATTATAAATGGTTGTGAATGGAGTGAACTTTTTGATAATAAACGAATAAAAAACAGGGGAATAAGCGGAGATGTTTGTTTAGGGGTGTATGATCGTCTTATGCCGGTTCTTAAAGGTAAACCTTCGAAAATTTTTATATTAATAGGAACCAATGATTTATCAAAAGGAGTTTCTTCCGATACAATTGTATATCGTATAGGAATGATTGTCGGTAAAATAAAGGAGGAATCGCCTTCGACAGTTATTTATCTTCAAAGTATTTTGCCGGTAAATGATTGTTATGGGATGTTTAAAGACCATACGGCACATTGGAAAGATGTGAAACTAATAAATGATAGGTTAAAACAGTTGACCGAAAAAGAAGGTATAAGATATATCGATCTATATAGTTTTTTTGTAGAAGAAAACTCTGAAAAAATGAATCCGGCTTATACTAATGATGGCTTGCATTTGTTGGGAAAAGGGTATTTACTGTGGCGTGATATTATAATGCCGTATGTTCTCGAAGAATAAAACTTATTAAGAGAAATATCAATAAAAAATTCGTGCATATCGGCCTGTTTGGCTAAATTATTATTTAATATAAGTTGTTATTATTTTATATTAAAAAATGTAGTTATTTAGACTTGATAAAAATAATTTTTTAACTTTGTTTCGACAATGAAAAAAAATTATCGACATAATATACTTGCATTTTTCCTGCTGAGCATATTTGCCGCTTATTTGACATTGATAACGATGTATACTCATGCGCACGTTATCGATGGAACGATTGTCTTACATGCACACAGTAATCCGGGGGCGGTACATCATCATACAGGTAACACATTTTATTTTTTCCAGTCGTTATCTCAGATACTTACTACTTCGCCTCAACCTTACATCGATATTTTTTGTCCGGTAACTTGTTTTGATAGATTATATCTGCCGGATTTTGTGTACTTGATTTCGATTTATTTTTTTAGCTTATCTCCTCGAGGGCCTCCCGTATTTTTTTCATAAATCTTATTGTTATCCTTTCTTTTTGTGATTGACGGGAAAAGGATAGTATGTATTAATGTGTTTCCGGTGTAGAATTATCGGAAAATGTTTCTGTATAGATATATTTTTAATCGAGAATTATTATGAAAAGAATATTATCGGTCATCGTATGTGTTTTTATATACCTGACCGCTATGGCCGTAAATCCGGTAAATTATTCATTTAAAGGGGTAATAAAAGATAAAAAGACAGGGGAAAGTCTTCCTTATATATCGGTTTATATCGAGGAGCTATCAGGAAATAAATTCGAATCGGTACCGGGACACCGTCACCGATTTGAGCACAGTTATAATCTGAGTTATATGAGTGATGAAAAGGGAGAATTCTTAGCTAACGTTCCCCATGACGGTAGATATGAGGTAAAAGTGACAGGGGTAGGTTATTTGCCTTTGGTAAAAACAATTGAAGTAAAAAATGGGAAAAGCCCCGATCTGGAGCTGATGCTTGATACTCAGGTATTTCAAACACCCGAAGTTGTCGTATCGGCAAACCGGAATGAAACTAACCGAAAAGATGCACCTGTTATTGTAAATGTATTAAACATGAAAACGTTTGAAACCGTTAATTCCTGTGATCTGTCAAAGGCATTAAATTTTCAGTCGGGTTTAAGGGTTGAGACCGATTGTCAGAATTGCGGTTTCTCGCAAGTACGTATAAATGGACTTGATGGACCCTATTCTCAAATCCTGATAGATAGTCGACCTGTATTAAGCGCTTTGGCGGGAGTGTATGGTTTGGAACAGTTACCGACAAATATGATCGATCGGGTTGAAATTGTACGTGGAGGCGGATCGGCTTTATTCGGGTCTAATGCAGTTGCCGGTACAATTAATATTATAACAAAAGATCCTGTAAACAATTCGTTTCGAGCTGCTACTAATTTTACCGCTATTAACGGTAATGCATGGGAGAGTGTCGTTGATGGGAATGTCTCTTTGGTATCTGATGACCATAAATACGGTCTTTCTGCATATCAGTTTTTCCGTAAACGTTCTCCGGTAGATATCGATGGTGATGGATTCAGCGAATTACCCAAACTTGATAGTCGTAATTTCGGTATGAGAGGATTCTTACGACCTACAAAGATGAGTCGGTTGACTCTTGAGTATCATACTGCATACGAATACAGACGGGGAGGGAATATGTTTGATGAACCTCCGCACAAGGCTGATATAGCCGAGCAAACTAATCATTATATTAATGGCGGGAGTGCGACATACGATATATTTTTTAAAGAATATAAACATAAACTTTCGTTATACGGGTCTTTGCAACATATATCTCGCGACAGTTATTATGGCTCGCATCAAGATGAGAATGCATACGGAAAGACTACCGATATGACTTGGGTAACCGGCGGTACTTATGTTCTGAATTATTCTCATTTTCTTTTTTCACCGGGAACATTTACAGCCGGAGTAGAATATCAGTCGAATGGATTAAAAGATGAGATGACCGGCTATAACCGTCATCTCGATCAACAAGTAAAAATAGGAAGCGGCTATTTCCAAAATGAGTGGAAAGATAATTATTATTCGATATTAGTAGGTGCCCGGGTAGATAAACATAACCTAATCCATCGTCTGATATTCAGTCCAAGAGTGAATTTTTTATATAAACCCAGTGAGGCTGTTCAAAGCCGTTTAACCTTTTCTACTGGCTTCAGGGCTCCTCAAGCCTATGATGAAGATTTGCATGTCTCGATGGTCGGTGGTCAGGGGATGGTGATAAAGCTGGCTCCTAATCTTAAAGAAGAACGGTCATTGAGTTATAGCGCTTCTGTCGATTTATACGGAAATTGGGGCGTCTGGCAGGGTAATTTGTTGGGTGAAGCATTTTATACCGATTTACGGAATGTATTTGTTCTCGAACCTCTACCCGATGAAAACGGCTATTCGGTACAAGAACGAAGAAACGGTAAAGGAGCACGTGTATATGGGATAAATCTCGATGGAAAACTTGCATACGGGAATCTTAGCCAGTTACAGATGGGTTTTACTTTACAACGTAGTAGATATAAAGCTGATCATATATGGTCTGATGAAGCAGCACCGGTGAGGAATATGTTGCGAACACCCGATTATTACGGCTATCTTACTTATACTTATAATGTAACCAAGGCATTTAAAGTATATCTTTCTGGTACTTTTACCGGAAAAATGTATGTTCCTCACTTTGCCGGTTATATCCAGCATGACAGGCTCGAACAAAGTCCCTTGTTTTTTGATATGAGTCCGAAGCTGAGTTACGATTTTAAATTGTATCGGAATTTGATTCTTCAGGTCGATGCTGGTGTACAAAATATATTCGACAGCAGACAACGGGATTTTGATAAAAATGCCGACAGGGATTCCCAATATATTTATGGGCCTTCCCAGCCGAGAAGTTACTATGTCGGATTTAAGTTGATGAATCTTTAATAATAACGGGCATAAAAATGAGTGCGTAATATATATTACGCACTCATTTTTATATCGGGCAACTATATTTTTACCTCGTTCTTTTCGATTTCAATTACTGTTTCCGAATCATTTGACAATTTAGTGTTTACTGGGGAGGTAGTATCTGAATTTTCTTGGATATACTGCATCGTTTCCAGTAAATTATTGTAGAATTTTTCAAAATCTTCTTGATAGAGAAATATTTTATGCTTTTCAAATTGAATGACCGGATTATCATTATTGTTAATGATTTTTTTACTTTCTGTAATGGCAATGAACATTTCTTCTTTCCGATTTTTTTTCACATCTATATAATATAAACGCTTACCGGTTTTTAATGATTTAGAAAAAATAATGTCCGTAGTTTTTTGCTCTGTTTTAATAATACTCATACTACAACTCAATTAATTAATAAGCCTAAATTATTTATATAATATTCCTTTACAAATATGATTATTTTTTTTTGAAAATCAGAATTAGAGAACGATCATTTTTATAAAAAACAATAAAAAGTATTTACTCATGCGCTTCTTGTCAAAAAATAGAGAGTTTATACCTGCATTAAGATAAAATTGTAATAACTTTGCGGACGCAAATAAAAATAGCCGGAATAATAATGATAAATCGAATTTTGATCCGTATTAAAGTTGTCCAGATCCTTTATTCTTATTTTCTTAAAGAAGATAAAAATATGGATGCTTCCGAAAAGGAATTGTTCTTTAGTTTAAATAAGGCTTATGAGTTGTATCATATGCTATTATTGTTAATGATTGAACTTACCGATGCTCAATACTCTCGTATAGAAGTAGCTCGGACAAAATATCTGGCTACTCAGGAAGAAAAAAATCCGAATCCTCGTTTTATTCATAATCGTTTTGTCGCTCAGTTAAAAGCGAATCATGCATTATCGGATTACATAAAAGAAAACAAGATATCGTGGAAAAACGATTCCGATTTTATTCGTATTTTACTGGATAAAATTCTTGCTTCCGATATTTATAAAGAATATATGGTGTCTGAAGAAGACTCTTATGAAGCCGATCGGGAATTTTGGCGTAGAATATTCAAGCATATTATTATCGGTAATCAGGAATTGCTGGATGCCCTCGAATCGATCAGCCTTTACTGGAACGATGATTTCGATATTATTTCTACTTTTGTGCTGAAAACTATTAAGCGTTTCGATGAGAAAAGTGACAATGAGCAGACTCTCCTGCCTATGTTTAAAGATGAGGATGATGCTACGTTTGCAAAAGAACTTTTCCGGAATGCGATTTTGAAAGCAGACTCGAACAAAGAACTTATCGACCAGCACACTCGTAATTGGGAAATCGATAGGGTTGCTTTTATGGATATCGTTATTATGCTGGTTGCGTTGGCCGAGATCGAGACTATCCCTTCGATTCCTGTAAAAGTATCTTTAAACGAGTATATCGAAATGGCAAAATCATATAGTACGCCTAAAAGCGGACATTTTATCAACGGTATACTGGATACGATCGTAAACCAGTTAAAAAAAGAAGGTTCTCTAACAAAAGAATAATTAAATTGTTATATATTTGTATCGTTAAGGAGATACTTCTTCCTTAGGAAATGAAACATTATTAACAAATTATTTTTAATTATGACTTTACTTACAGTTCTTTTAGATGCGGCACCTGCCGGAGCGCAGCAGTCCTCGCCTTGGTCGAGTATTATCATGATGGTTGCTTTGGTGGCTATATTCTATTTCTTTATGATCCGTCCTCAGACAAAAAAGCAGAAGGAAATACGTAAATTTCGGGAAAGCCTTAAAGTCGGTGACCGGGTAATTACAGCCGGAGGTATCTATGGAAAGATCAAAGAAATGAAAGATACGGAGGTCATTCTTGAAATTGCCGAAAACGTACGTATCCGCATCGATAAAGGTTCTATTTATGCAACTGCCGCCGATTCTTCACAACAACAGGCTGCGAAATAGTCTTTATTAAAATGATTTTTTTCGGGGAATATTTTCCCCGATTGTTACAGATAAAGTTTTTTATGGGTAATCTCTCACGATTACGATAAAAAACTTTATCTTTGTTTTATGAGACTTACTTATTGGCAGGTTGTATGAGAAATAAAAAGGTAAAGTATTGGAATACCCGTATTCGGAGAAAGATTAAAACGCTTTTTAAAAACGAGAGAAGCCGAGAATTTCTGACTTTTCTCTTTTTTCTTGCTTTGTCTTTTCTTTTTTGGATTTTACAGTCGTTGAATGAAGATGCGGAAGGAAACTTTTCGATCCCTGTAAAATATACGGATATTCCAGAACAGGTGATGATCACATCGGAACTTCCTCAAAAAATAAATGTCCGATTACGGGATAAAGGTACGGTTTTAATGAGTTATATCGTCGATCGTCTGTCTCCGATAACCATCGATTTCAACCATTATAAAAATAATAGGGGAGTATTTGTTATAAATTCGCCTCAACTTTCTTCACTTATAAGAAAACAGTTAAAGAATACTACGAACTTATTGTACTACACTCCCGATTCTATTCCGGTATATTTTACAAATAATAAGGGACGTAAATTTAAAGTGCATCTCAAAGGTTCGGTATCTACTGTTCCGCAATGCATAATCAGTGGCCCGATAAAACTGAGCAGCGATTCGGTTACAGTTTATGCACCTACATCGATATTGAAAAATATTAAAGAAGTCGTTACCGATTCTTTTACATTGAAATCACTGACCGATACAACAACTTTTAATTTGCCGTTACATAAAATAAGAGGTGCTAAAATTGTCCCTGACCTACTTAATGTAACAGTCCCTGTTGAGGAACTTACTTCTAAAAAGATATCGCTTCCTATTAATCAGTATAATTTACCAACCGGTATCTCAATGGTGACGTTTCCGGCGACAGTAGATTTAAACTTCATGGTTCCGGTAAGTCGTTTTTCGAAAATTCCGGTCGATGATTTTTCCGTAGGGGTCGATTTCGACGATGTAAAAAAAGCCAAGGGGAATAAGATTCCGTTAAAGGTAATGGAAAAGCCTGCTTATATTAATAATATAGAGGTTGTCCCCGATAGTGCCGAGTTTATTTTAGAAGTGAAAACAGGGATATGGTAACAATTGGTATTACTGGAGGTATAGGGAGTGGAAAGTCTTTGGTAAGCCGTTTTATACGGCTTTGCGGTTATCCTGTGTATGATACGGATATAAAGGCTCGCAAACTGATGGAAGAGTCTGTGACGATACGCAGCGGGCTCACAGGTTTGTTAGGTGACGTATATACAGGAAATACCCTCGATCGGGCGCAAGTGGCATCAGCTATTTTTGGTAATGATGATTTGCGTAAACAGGTAAATTCTATTGTACATCCTGTCGTAAGGCAAGACTTTGAGGAATGGACTCTGACTCGAAATAAAGAATTTGTTTTTCTGGAATCGGCGATATTGTTCGAGTCGGGTCTCGAACAGCTTCTCGACAAGGTCTGGACAGTAACCGCTCCGGTAGAATTGCGTATAACCCGGGTGATGAATCGAAACCGTTGTACCCGGGAAGATGTTTTGGCGCGTATAGAGGCACAAATGGATGAGGAAGAAAAGTGTCGTCGTGCCGATGTTATTATTTATAATGACGATTGTAGCGCTGTAATCCCACAAATACTGGCTCAATTATCTTCTATGTAGGGATAATATTTATTAAAATACGAGGTTACGATTGATAAATTAAAGGATGCATATTATTTTTGTGTCAAAATTTATAAACACACAAACTAATCTGTTATGTTAAAGAAAATTTTGTCGATATCCGGAAAACCGGGATTATATAAACTGGTATCTCAAGGAAAGAATATGTTGATCGTTGAATCATTGCTAACAGGTAAACGTGTTCCTGCATATGCACATGATAAAGTAATTTCTTTGGGGGATATAGCGATTTTTACCGAGAACGGTGAAAAACCGCTGGGGGAAGTAATGGAGAGTATAAAGGAAAAAGAAAACGGAGGAGTGGCTTCTGTCGATCTGAAAGGCGGTGATCAGGTATTGAGATCATATTTCGGTGAAATTTTACCCGATTTCGATAAAGAAAGGGTGTATACGACAGACATTAAAAAGTTACTCGGCTGGTATAATACATTAGTTGAAAAAGGTATTACTGATTTTATTGAGCCTGCGGTTGCTGAAGACGCAACTGAGTCTGGCGAAAAAGCCTGATAAATAATATTCCGAAATAGAAAAAGGAATCTTACTGAAGTGCACTTCAAAAGTTGGATAAATAACTTTCGGGGTGCACTTTACATATTGTTTGGAGGGTGTTGTGTTTTTATTTTAATAATGAAATAGAAATGGAAAAGATACGTATTTCATTGTATTTTTTTATAACATTATTATTGTTTTCCTGTCATACCTCCCGGAATATGACAGGAAAAATAGCTGTATCCGGAAAAGAAATTCAGGAGACTCAAACTGTATATTCCTCATTGAATATGTCTCCTGCTCAGGGAGATTATTATCCTTTGTATAAGGAATGTGCGACATGGATCGGGGTACCCCATCGGTATGGAGGAACGAATAAAAACGGAGTCGATTGTTCTGGTCTTGTAATGAGGATTTATAAGGATGTTTACGGTTTGTGTTTATCCCGGTCTTCTGGGCTGATTTATAGAAACGATTGTAAACCGATTTCTAAAAAACAGTTGCAAGAGGGAGATCTCGTATTTTTTTCTACTTCGAAAAAGGAAAAAATCAATCACGTGGGAATATACCTGCGCAACGGATATTTTATTCATACGAGTTCATCTCGGGGAGTAATTGTGAGTCGGCTCGATGAGGCCTATTATAGGCATGCTTGGAAAGGGGCTGGACGAGTGAAACGGTAATTATCGAAACTTAAAGTAATTTACTATATCTATAACCCCATATACGATCGACGAGATACCGAAGAAAATGAGAACTGAATTCATGGAGTCGAACGGGTTAAAAAGAATGATGACTCCCGCTATAAGAACCAGTATGGGAAAAACATAGAATATAATACCTACCGGAACATTTCTTTGAACAGAGGCCAAAGAAAATATTTGCAATATTCCTGCCAATAGCAACAGAAATCCCAGTACATACATCAGGAATCCGATAAAAACAGTCGGCATAAAAGCCAGACATAATCCTAACAATATACTACCTATACTTTCGATGGGAATATATGGTATTTTGGCTGAAACTCCTTTTTTACGGCGTGCAAGATAATTTATGAGTGCGAATCCACCCATGATGATAAACATGGCGCCGATTATTATAACAATATAATTAAGCACTTCCTGCGGCCATTTAATGGCGATAATTCCTAATATAATCGCAAATAAACTGCGTACAAGAGTCCATTGGGATGTATTCATAACAGCTCGTATTTTGTATTTTAACTTTATACAAAGTTAAAAGAAATTTCTGATCAGATGACTTGTGAAGTATAAAAAAGATAGGACGTCTTTATTTTTAAATTTTCTTTACCGAATTTTAGCGAGTGCTAACCATTATAAAAACAGATTACTTCGGATAATTTCTTTAATTTTGTAATCTTACTAATTCATATAAGTAAACATGGTTCCTAAAAAACGGCTTTTGTCGATTATTAATCCCATTTCGGGAACTCATTCCAAAATAAAAGTCCCCGATCGTATCGGGGCTGTTATCGATAAATCCTTATATGACATAGAGATTGTATTTACCGAATACGCCGGTCATGCGACATTGCTGGCCCAGAAAGCTGCCGATGATAAGATCGATTGTGTTTTATCGGTAGGGGGTGATGGTACATGTAATGAGGTTGCCAAGGGGCTGATTCACTCCGATACCGTTTTGGGAATCGTGCCGATGGGATCGGGTAACGGCTTGGCGCGACATCTCGACATTCCGATCGAAATCGACGGGGCGTTGAAAGTAATTAATGAGGGCCGGATAGAGTTACTTGATTATTGTAAAGCCAACGATAAATTGTTTTTTTGTACTTGCGGGGTCGGCTTCGATGCTTGGATCAGCCAAAAATTTGCGGAAGACAAGCGGCGAGGTGGAATTACTTATCTTAAAAATGTCGTAACCGAGTATTTGAAATATAAAACGGAAACTTATCTGATCGAGAGTGAAAGTGGCTCAATACAAGAAAAAGCCTTTTTGATTGCATGCGGTAATGCGTCGCAATATGGGAATAATGCATATATAGCCCCGCATGCCAGTATGCAAGACGGAAAAATCGATGTTACTATTATTCGTCCTTTTACACCTTTCGATATCGGGCCATTGGCAGTACAGCTTTTTACGAAAGTTCTCGATCGGAATATCAATATACGTACTTTTGCTACCGCTTCTTTATCGATAACCCGGGAACATCCCGGAATTATGCATCTCGACGGCGAACCCGTGGAAATGGGAAAACGTATCGATATCAGTTGTGTTCACGATGGCTTGAAAGCGATTATTCCGAAAAGGGGAAGCGGTCGTAAATCTCCTATCGAGCCTTTGCATTCGGCTCTTTGGGAAATTATAGATACGATAAAAAGTGAATTGAATATTTAAAAAAAAAAAAAGAAAACAGGATACAATATTTATTGTATCCTGTTTTCTTTTTTTGAAAAGAGTTACAGCAGATTACTGGCCAGTTCCGATAATTCGCTTCGTTCTCCTTTTACAAGATTAACATGCCCGAAAATATTTTGTCCCTGCATTTTATCGATCATATATACCAGCCCGTTCGATTGAGAATCGAGGTAAGGCGAATCTATTTGTTGTATATCTCCTGTAAATACCATTTTAGTTCCTTCTCCGGCGCGGGTAATAATCGTTTTTATTTCGTGAGGGGTTAAGTTTTGAGCCTCGTCGATAATGCAGAAGGTTTCCGAGAGGCTTCTACCGCGTATATAAGCAAGGGCTTCGATTACAAGCTGCCCTTTTTCCTGTATATCCTGAAGATACCGATAATCGGATCCTCCTAATGTAAATTGATGTTTTATTACGTTTAAGTTATCAAACAGGGGTTGCATGTAAGGCGCTATTTTTTGTTTCTCATCACCCGGTAAAAAACCGAGATCTTTATTTGCTAAAGCGACAATCGGTCTTGCCAGTAATATTTGCTTGTAGTCATGGCTTTGTTTTAGAGCTCCGGCCAAAGCTAGCAATGTTTTTCCCGTACCGGCTTTTCCGGTAAGAGCCAGCAATTTTACATTCGGGTCGTTCAGTAATTCAAAGGCGAAACTTTGTTCTGCATTTCGAGGTTCGATTCCGAAATTACGCTCTTTTACTACTTTTTTGACTTTTCCTGTTGCCGAAACATAACGCGCGAGCACCGACGAGGTCCCACTATTGAGAATAAAACATTCGTTCGATTTCAGTTTTTCTTTTATTCCCAGTTTTTCTACGGGTACACCTTCATGACTCTTATATATTTCGTCAATCACGGCTCCGTCGGCAATCTCAAACTGGCGCTGTTCCGATTCGAAAATGTCGATATTCATCACTTTATCGGTAGTATAATCTTCGGTAATTATGCCTAAAGACCTAGCTTTCATTCTCAGGTTTACGTCTTTAGTAACGAGAATGGTTTTAGTGCTCGGGTGCTTTCGGGCAAGGTTGAGAGTAGCCGCCAAAATCTGGTGATCGGGGATACGGGTAGGGAAGGTGTTTTTTACTTCATCGGGAAATTCGCTATTTACGATGATCGACAGCTTTCCGAGATCGGGTCCCAGGTTAGCGCCTTTACTAAAAAGTTGTTCATCGGTAATTTCATCCAGTTCCCGTACAAACTCACGTGCATTAAAATTAATCTGGTCATTCCCTTTTTTAAATTTGTCGAGTTCCTCTAAAACGACGATAGGAAGATAAATATCATTGTCTTGAAAATTAAAAAGGCATTTGTAATCATGAAGGATCACATTGGTATCTAACACAAAATTCTTTTTTGATCCCATAGCAGTATAGTTTAAAGTGTTTGATATTTTGAATAATATTCTTTAAATAGGATAATCGCTATTATCGCATCCTTTATATCGGGTAAATCCAAAGTTAGGGAAATAATCTTAAAATGAAAGATTTCGATGTTTAAAAAATCTTCTATTTTAGGGGGATTTATCTTAAAAAAATAAGAATATTTTAACGTTCACTCGTTCCCTTAAAAAAGTTTCGTTACGTTTGTATAAAAAATACGGGAATGAAAAAGATAGGATTATTATCGGATACCCATGCTTATTGGGATGATCGGTATGTCAAATATTTTGTCGATTGTGATGAGATATGGCACGCCGGAGATATCGGTTCTCTCGAGGTTCTCGAACGCCTCGAATCGATAAAACCGGTTCGTGCGGTTTATGGGAATATCGACGGTCAAGAGATAAGAGCAGCTGTTCCTCGGCATCAGCGCTTTTCGATCGAAGGTGCCGATGTGTGGATGACGCATATCGGGGGATATCCCGGCAAGTATTCGTCAGAGGTTGTGCCGGCTATATATCGTAATCCTCCTCAATTATTTATTTCGGGACATTCTCATATTCTTAAAGTTTTATACGATAAAACCCTGGGATTGCTTCATATCAATCCGGGAGCGGCTGGTCAGTACGGTTTCCATAAAAAGCGTACTTTAGTGCGTTTTACGATTGATAAGGGACAATTCGGTGATCTGGAAGTGATAGAACTGGGAGACAAATAATAAATAATGAAAAGAGGATGCGTTTTGTTCCGGGAAGGTTAACGCACCCTCTTTTCTCATCAGCATTTAGTCATCAAATGTAAGTTCATCGAAATTTATCCGACGTTTGAACTTACTTTTTTTCGTTCCGGGGATTTGTCCGTATATTTCAGACATGGTATGTAATACCGAATGATAGGACATTCCTTTTATATCAGCTGTTAATTCATTTACCGGAATAATTTCGGGTGCTATCGTTCCGAACAGATATTTTATTTTGTCCCCGTATTTTTCCTGGGCTTCTTTTTTCCCGTTTTCCTGTATTGCCAGTATAATATCATCTATATTACCGATGATATCGTCGGTAAGAAAACCAGACGTTTTTATCCCATTGTAAATTTTTTCGGAATGAGTAAGCGCTTTTTTTATTTCCTCGAGGCGGTGTATCATGTCGTGGGCGGGCAATAGATCATATTGCCCTGCTTCTTCGTTTTCTTTCCACGAAAATGTCAGCGACGATTCCTTTTCATCGGTTTTCCCGCTACTGTCTTCCGCCAGATTTCTTAGATACAGGCATATATCTTTCAGCCCTTCACCTAATAATGTATCTGAACATTGTTGGTCGATTGTTGCTTCTATATTGCCTTTTCGATTTTTATATGTAAGAATGAAGTAATTGTCCATTTTATCTTATTTGTTACTAAGTAAACAGAAAAAAAGCAAAAAAGTTTTTGTTTTAAAGGAACAAAATTAAAAAAAGATTGTTTTAACTTATGTAAAGCGATTAAAAGTGTATTTTTGGTGAAAAATTGCAGTATGGGTTTAAAAAGATTCGGCGTTTCGCTCGAGGAAGATTTACTGACTTCACTCGATATATATGTACAGGAGAACGGTTTTTCCAATCGTTCTCAGGCGATCCGTTTCCTGATAGAGAAAAATATTGCCGAGAAAAAATGGCAATGTAATCATACTGTTGCCGGTACGATTATTATTATGTACGATCAGAGTCGTACTGCTATCGCTATAAAGATCGATGAAATACAAAAAAAATACCAAGATGTCATTTTATCTTCTGCTCAGTATTATTTAAACAGTAATTTTTGTCTACATATCGCTACGGTCACCGGGGCGGCTCATCGTTTGACTGAATTATCGGATAAACTGATTGCTATAAGGGATATAAAACATGGTAAACTGGTTATGAGCCGCGCAGAATAGAAATTTTTTTTAATTACGGGTAACACGTTTTTTTATAAACGTGTTACTATAATAAATATATAATAAGAATATGATTAAACATTTATTGGAAAGAGGCTTGATTCTCTTATGTTTACTGGTTATGACGGGTACTCTCAATGCTAAATCAGTTACTGATACGCTCGATATACCTCAGGTCGTTGTAACGGCTAATCGTACGTTGGTTAATCGTAATAATGTTCCCTTAACGATTTCGGTGGTTACGCGGCAGGAAATCGATCGCAGCAGCGAATCGGCATTGTTACCTGTATTATCCCAACGGGTTCCCGGTTTGTTCGTTACCCAAAAAGGGATAACAGGATTCGGTGTTTCTACGGGGTCGGCGGGCACCGTAAATATCAGGGGAGTTGGCGGAAGTAATAAAGTATTGATGCTCTTCGATGGTCAGCCGCAATGGGCTGGTATATTCGGTCACAGTCTTCCCGATACTTATGTGGCTTCTGATGTCGATAAGGTAGAAGTAATACGAGGACCCGGTTCTCTTCTTTATGGATCTAATGCTATGGGGGGGGTGGTGAATATCATTACACGCAGCCAGCATGAAGAAGGGGTGTCTACACACGCCCGAGTGATGTATGGTTCGTACAATACTCAGAAATATATGGTAAATAACGGAGTGAGGATCGGGCGTTTCAACAGTTTCTTTTCGCTTAATCATGATCGTACCGACGGACATCGAAAAAATTCGGAATTTAATATTACCAATGGTTTTGCGAAAGTAGGTTATGATTTCAACCAGCATTTGAGTGCTGTCGGGGACGTTAGTCTGGCGTATTATGATACGCATGATCCCGCTACTGTAACCGCTCCCATGATCGATCATTGGATGAGAATATGGCGGGGAACGGCATCGGCTGCTCTCGAAAATAAGTTTGCGAAAAACAAGGGTGCGGTACGATTCTTTTATAACTGGGGAAATCATAAGATCAACGACGGGCATACAGAAAAAGAGTCTCCCAAAAATTTTTATTTCAGGTCTACTGATTTTAATTATGGTTTACAGGCTTACGAGTCATTCTTCGTTTTGCCGCAAAATCAGTTTACAGTGGGTGTAGATTATAAAAACTGGGGGGGACATGGCTGGAACGATTATTTTAATGATAAAACCCGGGAAGAGATAGTCGATAAAAGCGTGTATGAGATCGCAGGATATGCGATTATGCAACAAGACTTATGGAATCAGTTGACTCTGAATGCCGGTGTCCGTTACGAACACAACAGTACTTTTGGAAGCGAATGGGTGCCTCAAGCCGGTTTGGTTTGGAGGCCTTTTGCAGGTAATACGATAAAAGCTTCTTTCTCTAAAGGGTTTCGCAGTCCTAATCTGAGAGAATTATATATTTCTTATTTACCCTATTCCAGAGCAAATAAAGACCTGAAGCCCGAAAGTATGCTCAATTACGAAGTGTCTGTGGGGCAGTATTTCTGGGGAAACCGCTTACATGCCGATCTTACGTTGTTTTATATCGATGGTAAGAATATGATACAACCGGTAAAAGGTATGTTGTCTAATGTCGGAAAATTCTATAACAAGGGAATCGAGTTCGAAACTAGCGTACAAGCTCTTAAAGATCTTGTTTTTACTGCTAATTACAGTTATTTGCATACCAACAAGATTATTACGGCCGCACCCGAACATAAATTGTTTGTCGAGGGGCTGTATACTTGGAAAAGGCTGACATTGACAGTAAATGTTCAATCTATATTCGACCTGTATCTGAATACTCTTACAGATAACGCATTGAAAGAAAACTATACCTTACTCAACGCGAGGGTAGCTTACCGGATCGGACCTAGTGATAAAAATATCACATTGTTTGTAAAGGGGGAGAACCTTACCGATACAAAATACGCTATAAACGAAGGGTATCCTATGCCCGGTGCAATTGTAATGGGAGGATTCGACCTTAAATTCTGATTGGTTATATAGTGAATTGTTTAGTTCTAAATAATAGATACAGATTTATATATTAGAAGTAATCATATTGTTTTTCAGAAAAATATGACTAGTCCTATAAAACCTGTAACGGTTTTATAAGACTAGTCAAGATTAAATATTTTTGTTGACAGGCCCAGTTCGGTCTGTTTAATTCGTTATTTGTATTCGTCCCAGCTTTTTATTTGTATATTTTCGATGCCGAAGGTGCAGAATGCTTCGATAAAGGCTGAGGCCAGTCTTGCGTTGGTCAGTAGCGGAATATTGAAGTCGATTGCTGCTCGTCGTATTTTATATCCGTTTTCGAGTTCTTCTTGCGTCAGGTTCTTCGGGATGTTTACGACAAGATCTATTTCCTTATGATGCAGCATTTCGAGAGCCTGTGGTTTTTTCTCTGGTTCGCTGGGCCAGTAAACCCGGGTAGCCGGTATACCGTTATCGATAAGAAATTGGTAAGATCCCCCTGTTGCAAACAAGTTATACCCTTTTTTGTGCAGCATAGAGGCTGCGTCGAGCAAATCGGCTTTTTGTTTCGCATTTCCGGTCGAGAGTAAAATATTTTTTTCTGGAATCGTATATCCGACCGATAACATCGATTTAAGGATCGCTTCGGAAGTATCATCTCCGATACAGCCTACTTCTCCGGTAGATGCCATATCTACTCCCAGCACGGGATCGGCTTTTTGTAATCGAGAGAAAGAGAATTGCGAGGCTTTAATTCCTACATAATCGAGATCGAATTCGTTTTTATTGGGTTTTTCTACAGGTAACCCCATCATTATTTTAGTTGCTAATTCGATAAAGTTAATTTTGAGAACTTTCGATACGAATGGGAAACTACGCGATGCTCTCAAGTTGCATTCAATAACTTTTATATCATTATTTTTTGCCAGAAATTGTATGTTGAAAGGTCCCGAAATGTGTAACTCTCTTGCGATATGTCCCGCAATCTTTTTTATACGACGCATCGTTTCTACATATAGTTTCTGAGGAGGAAATTGAATGGTTGCATCTCCAGAGTGTACTCCTGCAAATTCGATATGTTCTGATATTGCGTACATAACGATTTCTCCGTTTTGAGCGACCGCGTCCATTTCTATCTCTTTGGCGTTTTGTATAAATTCGCTTACAACCACCGGATGTTTTTTAGATACATTGGCAGCCAGTTGTAGGAATTGCTTCAGCTCTGTATCGTTCGAACAAACATTCATTGCCGCTCCTGATAGTACGTAAGACGGTCGCACCAGTACCGGATATCCGGTTTCTTCTACGAAATCGAATATGTCGTCCATCGTGCTTAATTCTCTCCAACGGGGCTGATCGATTCCTAAGCGGTCGAGCATAGAAGAGAATTTATGACGGTCTTCTGCATTGTCGATCGAAGAGGCGCTTGTTCCTAAAATAGGAACTTTTTGTTCGTCGAGGCGAGTTGCCAGATTATTAGGGATTTGTCCGCCCGTCGACAGGATTACTCCGTGGGGATTTTCCAGTTCGATAATATCCATTACTCGTTCGAAGGTAAGTTCGTCGAAATATAACCGGTCGCACATGTCGTAATCGGTCGATACGGTTTCGGGATTGTAGTTTATCATGACCGAGCGCCAACCCTCTTTCCGTATCGTCTCGAGAGCGTTTACACTACACCAGTCAAATTCTACCGAACTTCCGATACGGTATGCTCCTGAACCGAGAACGATGACCGAACGGTGATCTCCCAGATAATTGACATCATTGGCTGTTCCGTTGTAAGTAAGGTATAGATAGTTGGTCTGTGCCGGATACTCTGCAGCCAGCGTATCGATTTGTTTTACTACCGGTAAGATTTTTTTTTCTTTTCGATATTTTCTGACTTCGAGAATTTCTTTTTCGGCGTCGGTCATTTTTTCTTTAAGTACCGACCGGGCAATTTGAAAATCTGAAAATCCCTGTTGTTTAGCCTGCTTTAGCAACTCTTCGGGTATAGCGGTTATATTGTTGTAAGCCTCCAGCTCGGTGGCCGTGATTATGATATTGTACAGTTTTTGTAAAAACCACTTATCGATGCGGGTCAGGTCATGAATCTGATCGATAGTATATCCCTGTCTGAATGCTTTGGAAATAACGAATATTCGTTTATCAGTCGGTTCGCGAAGGGCTTTATCTATATCGGGTATTACGAGTTCTTTGTTTCCTACAAAACCGTGCATTCCCTGACCGATCATGCGTAATCCTTTCTGAATGGCTTCTTCGAATGATCTACCGATCGCCATAACTTCACCGACCGATTTCATGCTCGAACCCAGTTCCCGGTCTACTTCCTGGAATTTACCCAAGTCCCAACGAGGTATTTTGCATACGATATAATCGAGAGCCGGTTCGAAAAAAGCGGAAGTCGTTTTCGTGACCGAATTTTTTAAATCGAATAACCCGTATCCTAAAGCGAGTTTCGCAGCCACAAAGGCCAAAGGATAGCCGGTCGCTTTGGATGCCAATGCCGAAGAACGGCTTAGTCTTGCATTTACTTCGATAACCCGGTAGTCTTCTGATTCGGGATCGAAAGCGTATTGTACGTTACATTCGCCTACGATACCGATATGTCGTATAATGCGTATAGCCAGTTCTCGTAATTTATGGTATTCACTGTTGGTAAGTGTTTGCGAAGGTGCTACTACTATACTTTCTCCGGTATGGATTCCTAAAGGATCGAAATTTTCCATATTACATACCGTAATACAATTGTCGAAACGGTCTCGGACAACCTCATATTCTATTTCTTTCCATCCTTTGAGCGATTTCTCTACTAATAATTGGGGGGAAAACGATAAGGCTTTTTCAGCTTTAGCAATGAGTTCTTCTTCGTTCTCACAAAATCCGCTGCCCAGTCCTCCTAATGCGTAAGCGGCCCTGATAATGATCGGATAGCCGAGATCGTCAGCGGCCTTTATTGCGTCTTCGAGTGTGTTTACTGCGAAGCTTTTAATCGTCTTTACGTTTATTTCATCGAGTCTCTTTACAAATAATTCGCGGTCTTCTGTGTCGATAATCGATTGTACAGGAGTACCCAAAACTTTTACATTGTATTTTTCGAGGATTCCCGAACGGTATAAGTTTACCCCGCAGTTGAGAGCCGTTTGCCCTCCGAAAGCCAATAAAATTCCGTCGGGATTTTCCTTACGGATGACTTTTTCTACAAAATAAGGGGTAACAGGTAAAAAGTAAATGCGGTCGGCAATTCCTTCTGAAGTTTGTACAGTTGCGATGTTGGGATTTATCAATATTGTTTCTATCCCTTCTTCCTTTAGTGCTTTCAATGCTTGGGATCCCGAATAGTCGAATTCGCCGGCTTCCCCTATTTTCAAGGCTCCTGATCCCAGTACCAGTACTTTTTTTATATCGGTATTTAGTTCGCTCATCGTTCTTTATCCTTTTTCGGTTTATAACATTTTTACGAATTCATCGAAGAGGAATTCTGTGTCGGTAGGTCCACTGGCGGCTTCAGGATGGAATTGTGCCGAGAAAAACGGTTTTGTTTTATGGCGTATTCCTTCGTTGGTACCATCGTTCATATTGGTAAAAAGCGGTTCCCAATCGTCTCCTAAAGTAGTGTTATCTACTGCGAAGCCGTGATTTTGAGATGTGATGAAACAGCGGTTCGTACCTTCCATTCTTACGGGTTGGTTATGACTTCGGTGGCCGTATTTTAATTTGTATATTTTTGCTCCTCCGGCTTTTGATAGAAGCTGGTTTCCCATACAAATACCGAAAATCGGTTTTTCTTTTTCCATAGCTTTCCGAATATTCTCTACTGTTATTTCACACATATCGGGATCTCCAGGGCCGTTGGAAATAAAGAGTCCGTCATAGTCGAGGGTGTTGAAATCGTAATCCCATGGAACACGGATGACTGTTACATTGCGTTTGAGGAGACAGCGTATGATGTTGTGTTTTACACCGCAGTCGACCAAAACGATTTTTTTATGACCGTTTCCGTAAGTGATAACTTCTTTACAACTTACTTTAGCGACCTGATTGATTTTATTGGGGTCTATGAAATCAATTTCGGTGACGTTGTCAAAAACGATTTTCCCTTTCATTGAGCCGTTTTCTCGTAGCTTCTTGGTGAGTTCCCGGGTGTCTATTCCGTATATTCCAGCGACTTTTTCGTCCTTCAACCAATCCGAAAGACTGCGATGGGCATTCCAATGGCTGTATTCAAACGAATAATCGGAGATAATAATGCCTTCGGCATGTATTTTCTCCGATTCGTAAAATGCAGATAACTTGTTGTCGTTTGTCGAACGGGGTGGAACACCATAATTTCCGATCAGAGGAAAAGTCGTTACCAAAATTTGTCCGGAATAAGAGGGATCTGTGAGACTTTCGGGATACCCCGTCATGGCTGTACTGAAAACGACTTCTCCCGCTGCGGCTTTCTCATAACCGAATGATTGGCCATTAAAGACGGTTCCGTCGCTTAAAATAAGAGAAACATTTCTGTTTTTATGCATATACGATAGATATATAAGTATTATAATGATCTCGAAAAAAATGGTTTCTATCGTAAAAACCGTACAAAGTTAAATAAAAAGTCAGTGAAAAAAGGATTTGTTCGACATTATTTTTGTGTTTTTCTGTATTAATAACAATTTGATACTATTATGTAATAAAAATTGACAATGTGTATTGTGGATTAAGATTAAGTAAGTAAAATCGTAATCGATAGTATTTTTATTTATTTTTTTGTATATAATTCGAAGATTAAAAATGTCATTATGATTATTTTTGTGTCAAAATAGTGACAAAAAGATGATTTATATTATTTTTAGTTGCCTAAAAGATAATTAATATGAGGTTTGTGAAAATGCAGGGTGCCGGAAACGATTACATATATCTGAATGGTTTTGAAGAGGAAATCGCGAATCCGGGAGTACTGGCTAAAGAAATGAGTGATCGTCATTTCGGGATCGGTTCGGATGGAATCGTACTCATATTGCCGTCGGAATCTTGCGATTTCGGGATGAGAATGTTCAACGCTGATGGATCGGAGGCCGAAATGTGTGGTAACGCTTCTCGTTGTGTCGGTAAATATGTATATGAAAGAGGCTTGACAAAGAAGAAAAAGATAATGCTCGAAACGAAGGCCGGTACAAAGATATTGACATTGCGTATAAAAAATAAAAAAGTCGAAAGTGTGTGTGTTGACATGGGAGAGCCTGTTTTGTCTCCTGAAAAAATTCCTGTCAAGAAAACGGGTGCTTCTGTCATAGGGCAGCCGTTTTCGATAGGGAATGAGATTTTCAACATTACTTGTGTGTCGATGGGAAATCCTCATGTGATTATTTTTATGGATGACTTTTCGAACCGTGATTTACATACTTTAGGCAAACAGATCGAATGTAATCCTCTTTTTCCCGAATGCACAAATGTAGAATTTGTAAAAGTTGATTCTCCCGAAAGTTTGTATATGAGAGTATGGGAAAGAGGATCGGGAGAAACATATGCTTGCGGTACCGGAGCATGCGCTTCGCTTGTAGCGGCGGTTTTAAACGGGTTTTCGCATCGGAATGCTGTTTTGCATCTTCTCGGAGGCGATCTTGAGATTGAATGGAAAGAGTTTGACAACCATGTATATATGACGGGTGGGGCAGAACTTGTTTTTGAAGGGGAATGGCCTTATAAAGGATAGAAACGTGAAATTATATTGAGATATGGCACTGATTAACGAACAATTTCTTAAACTCTCAGAAAGTTATCTTTTCAGTGAGATTGCTAAAAAAGTAAATACTTTTAAAGTGATACACCCTGAAGCAAAAGTAATCAGACTCGGAATCGGAGATGTAACCCAGCCATTGCCCAGTGCAGTAATAAAAGCGTTGCATAAGGCAGTAGATGAAATGGGGAATATCGAGACTTTCAGGGGGTACGGTCCTGAACAGGGATATCGGTTTCTGATAGATGCAATTATTAAAAATGATTACGAATCGTGCGGAATAAGTCTCGATCCGGATGAAGTTTTTGTAAATGACGGGGCGAAAAGCGATACGGGTAATATAGGGGATATTTTGAGTAAAGATAACCGGGTAGCTGTGACCGATCCTGTATATCCCGTTTATATAGATTCGAATGTGATGGGATGCCGTGCCGGTGAATTACAAAATAACGGTTTTTGGAGTAATATCATATATATACCCTGTCATGCCGGAAATAATTTTATACCTGAATTTCCCGAGGTTCGTCCTGATGTGATTTATCTCTGTTATCCTAATAATCCTACCGGAACGGCACTCAATCGGAAAGAATTAAAAAAATGGGTGAATTATGCGATAAATAATAATATACTTATCCTTTTCGATTCGGCTTACGAGGCTTTTATACAAGAAGAAGACGTGCCGCATAGCATTTATGAAATAAAAGGAGCTAAACAGGTTGCTATCGAGTTTCGGAGTTTTTCTAAAACTGCCGGTTTCACAGGCTTAAGATGCGGCTATACAGTTATTCCCAAAGAATTGAAAGCTTTTAATTTTGCGGGAGATAAAGTCGGCCTTAACCAGCTATGGAATCGTAGGCAATGTACGAAATTTAATGGTACTGCATATATCGTGCAGCGTGCGGCCGAAGCGATATATACTCCCGAAGGAAAGGCAGAGGTAAAAGCGAATATCAGTTATTATATGCGTAATGCACGACTTTTATATGATAATCTGAAAGCGATCGGTCTTGAAGTATTCGGAGGAGTGAATGCTCCTTATATATGGGTAAAAACGCCGAAAGGCATTTCTTCGTGGAAATTTTTTGACAGGTTGTTGTTCGAACGTCATATCGTGGGTACTCCCGGAGTAGGTTTCGGCCCCTCGGGAGAAGGTTATTTGCGTCTTACGGCATTCGGAAAATACGAGGATACGCTCGAGGCGATCGACCGGTTGAAAACATGGAAGATTTAATCAGGATAAAAAAAGTTCTATAAAAATATCTGCTATGTCAATGTTAAGATTTAAAGTGGTAGAGGAGGCTTTCAAACATAAAGCCGTCGGAGTGGAAGAACCGTCTGAACGTCCTTCCGAGTATTTTGCGAAATATGTATTTAACCGGGAAAAAATGTTTCGGTATCTGCCTAAGAAAATATACGATGCTTTGGTGGACGTGATAGATAACGGAGTTCCTTTGAATCGGGAAATTGCAGACAGTGTCGCTGAAGGAATGAAAAAATGGGCTCTAGAAATGGGGGCTACCCATTATACGCATTGGTTTCATCCTTTGACAGACGGAACCGCTGAAAAGCACGATGCTTTTATCGAACATGACGGTAAAGGGGGTGTGGTGGAAGAATTTTCGGGAAAATTACTTATCCAGCAGGAACCAGATGCATCGAGTTTTCCTAACGGGGGGATACGTAATACTTTCGAGGCCCGTGGTTATTCGGCATGGGATCCTTCCTCTCCGGCCTTTATCGTTGATGGGACATTGTGCATTCCGACTATTTTTATTTCTTATACGGGTGAATCGCTCGATTATAAGACTCCTTTGCTGAAAGCGCTTAATAGTGTGAATAAAGCAGCCACAGAAGTGTGTAAATATTTCGATCCCAAAGTAAAAAAAGTGTATTCGTATTTAGGTTGGGAGCAGGAATATTTTCTCGTTGATGAATCTTTATATGCCGCACGCCCCGATCTCGTTCTTACCGATCGTACATTGATGGGACACGACAGTGCGAAAAACCAACAGCTCGAAGATCATTATTTCGGTGCTATTCCCAGTCGTGTGACAGCTTTTATGCGTGAGCTCGAAATCGAATGTCAAAAATTAGGTATACCTACTAAAACCCGGCATAATGAGGTGGCACCCAATCAATTTGAACTTGCTCCCATATTCGAAGAAGTAAACCTTGCAAACGATCACAATCTATTACTGATGAGTGTAATGAGGAAAGTGGCCCGACGGCATAATTTCAGGGTATTGCTTCATGAAAAGCCTTTTAAAGGTGTAAATGGTTCGGGTAAACATAATAACTGGTCATTAGGAACCGATACTGGGGTTTTATTATTTGCTCCCGGAAAAACTCCGTCGGAAAATCTGCAGTTTATTACATTTATCGTGAATGTAATGACAGCCGTTTATCGACATAACGGATTATTAAAAGCCAGTATAGCTTCTGCTACGAATGCTCATCGGCTCGGGGCGAATGAAGCTCCTCCTGCGATTATTTCTATCTTTATGGGTAAGCAAGTGAGCGAAATACTCGATAAACTGGTTACCACGACCGGTGATGACGTCGTAAAATTTTCCGGTAAAGAAGGTTTTAGCCTCGGAGTTGCTCAAATACCCCAATTGTTGAGAGATAATACCGATCGTAACCGGACCTCTCCGTTTGCATTTACAGGAAACCGGTTTGAATTCAGAGCTGTGGGATCGTTGGCAAACTGTGCATCAGCAATGATTGCGCTGAATGCTGCTGTTGCTTATCAGTTGCAGGAATTTAAAAGAAAAGTAGATGATTTGATTGTAAAAGGAGAGAAGAAAGAACATGCCATCCTTTCAATTGTGCGGGAATACATTAACGAGTCGAAAAACATCCTTTTCGATGGGAACGGATATAGTGAAGAGTGGAAAGCCGAAGCCGCTCGCAGGGGACTCGATTGCAAAACCAGTGTTCCCCTTATTTACGATAGTTATCTTTCTCCCGAAAGTGTAAAAATGTTTACTGATACTCGAGTGCTGAGTAAAGTAGAATTATATGCACGCAATGAGGTGAAATGGGAAATATATGCTAAAAAAATACAGATAGAGGCTCGCGTACTGGGAGATCTGGCCATCAATCATATCGTTCCGGTAGCTACCCGATATCAGTCGCTATTACTCGATAATGTGTTTAAAATTAAAAGTCTTTTCCCGGCTGAGAAAGTAGATCTTATTGCCGAGCAGGATATGGAGGTGATCGAAAAGATTGCCGGTCATCTTCTGATTATTAAAGAAAAGGTTCATAAAATGGTCGAAGCGCGAAAAGTCGCAAATAAAATAGATGGCAAGCGGGAGAAAGCAATTGCTTATCATGATACGGTAGCTCCGTTTCTCGACGAAATACGCTACCATATCGATAAACTCGAACTGGTGGTGGATAACGAAATGTGGCCGTTGCCGAAGTACAGAGAATTATTGTTTATCAGATGATGATCAGATCGGTTACGGAACAAAGGCGGGATATAGTTTTAGTTCATGTTTCTCGTTTCACGTTTTCACAATTTCTGATGGTACCTGTCCGGTTTCCGTAACCGTTTTTTTAATGCGATATGCAACGAAGAAAACTTTTTGTGAAAATAGTTATATAATCTGGTTATAAGCTTATTTGCTTGTAGTATGGGTTATTTTTTAAGTGAAACATTTCTTATGTTTGGATGTATAGAGTTATAAGAAGAATAGTTCGTCTTAATCGGTAAAAAGGGACAATCCGATTGTATATAATAAATTATATTGTGATAATAGCCTTGTAAACTGAATAGTTATAATGCGTTATTAAAAGGTGTTTTTATCGTTAAAAAGTGTTCGGACCCACAAAAAACATGTATAAAAACTTTTATAAAATGACAAAAAACACTCTCTTTGCTGAGCAAAAAGTTGCACGTTTCGTTTTATAAACAAAGTTATGAAAGATGACAGAAGTTATTAAACACGAGTGCGGAATAGCTATGGTAAGGTTGTTGAAACCGTTATCTTATTTTCAGGAGAAATACGGTTCTTACTTGTATGGGTTGAACAAGCTTTATCTGCTGATGGAGAAACAGCATAACCGTGGACAGGAAGGAGCCGGATTAGCCTGTGTAAAATTGGATGCCCGTCCTGCAGAAGAATATATTTTCAGGGAAAGAGCATTGGGAACAGGCGCTATTCAGGAAATTTTTTCAAATATACATGCTAAAATCGCATCTGTTTCTCACCATCAGACCGACGCTGAATGGGCGTCACAACATCTTCCTTTTGCAGGTGAACTTTATATGGGGCATTTGCGATACAGCACTACAGGGAAATCAGGCCTTTCTTATGTGCATCCTTTTTTACGCCGTAACAATTGGCGATCTCGTAATCTTACTCTTTGCGGAAATTTTAATATGACGAATGTCGATGAGATATTCGAGAAGATTGTTTCCGAAGGCCAGCATCCGAGGAATTATGCCGACACATTTATAATTCTCGAGCAAATTGGACATGAACTCGATATGGAGAATCAGCGACTTTATGATAAATTTAAGTCTGAAGGTTACCGGGGAATTGAACTGACCCGAAAAATAGAAGACCATATTGATATTGCCGCTATTCTTAAAAAATCGTCGCAGATATGGGATGGGGGATATGTGATATGTGGTTTGACCGGTAGTGGAGATCTGTTTTCATTCCGTGATCCGAGAGGTATCCGTCCTGCCTTTTATTATTCTGATGACGAAATTGTCGTGGTTGCTTCGGAACGCCCTGTAATACAAACAGCGATGAATATCGATATTGGTCAGGTAAAAGAATTATTTCCCGGAGAAAGTATTATCGTAACTAAAAATGGAGAAGTATCGGTAAAACAAATTGTACCGGCTAAAAACTATAGTGCCTGTTCGTTTGAAAGAATTTATTTTTCGAGGGGGAGTGATGCCGATATATATCGGGAGCGGAAACGGTTGGGACATCGTTTGGTAGAACCCATATTGAAAAGTGTAGAGAAGGATATAGAACATACTGTATTTTCTTTTATACCCAATACGGCGGAAGTCGCTTTTTACGGTATGCTCGAAGGTTTGGAAGAACGGCTTAATGAATATAAACGTGAGCAGATCGGTAAGTATGGTACGCAGATGAGTGAAGAAGAGCTTAAAAAATTATTATCGTTGCGGGTACGATCTGAAAAGGTAGCTATAAAAGATATAAAGTTACGTACGTTTATTGCCGAAGGCGATACACGGGACGACCTTGCAGCTCATGTATATGATGTGACTTACGGAACCGTGATCCCCGGTGAAGATAATTTGGTTGTTATAGATGATAGTATTGTACGGGGTACGACATTGAAACAAAGCATCATTAAAATATTGGACAGACTGCATCCCCAAAAGATAGTAATCGTTTCGTCTTCGCCGCAAGTCAGATATCCCGATTGTTATGGTATAGACATGTCGCGTATGAGTGAGTTTATTGCGTTCAGGGCAACGGTCGAACTGATAAAAGAACGAAATATGGAAGGTTTACTCGAGGATGTTTATCGGAAGTCGAAAGCACAACAGGAGCTACCTAAAGAAAAAATTATAAATTACGTAAAAGAACTGTATGCCCCTTTTACTCAAGGGGAAATATCGGAAAAGATAGCACGTATGCTTACACCGGAAGGAACTCAGGCTGAAGTAAAAATTGTTTACCAGACACTTGAGGGGTTGCATGAAGCAATTCCCGGTTATCCGGGAGATTGGTATTTCTCGGGTGATTATCCGACTCCGGGAGGGAATAGATTGGTAAATAATGCTTTTATCAATTACATGGAAGGTGCATACCAGAAACGATTGTGAAAAGAGAGATTATATTTAGTTATATATGTGTGGAATTGTAGGTTATATTGGTAATCAGGAGGCTTATCCGATCCTGATCAAAGGTCTTCACCGGTTGGAGTATCGAGGGTATGATAGTGCCGGGTTGGCATTGATCACGGATGGAGGAAAAAAATTGAATGTGTATAAAACTAAGGGAAAAGTTTCGGATCTCGAGCGGTTTTCTCAGTCGAAAGATATATCCGGGACAATCGGAATTGCCCATACTCGCTGGGCGACCCATGGAGAACCTAATGATGCAAATGCGCATCCGCATTATTCTCAGACGGAAAATCTAGCTTTGATACATAATGGAATTATTGAAAATTATTCGGTTATCCGTGCCGAACTCGAGAGTAAAGGTTATGTTTTCAGAAGTTCTACCGATACCGAAGTTATCGTATATCTTATCGAATATGTTCAAAAGACTAATCGGGTAGATTTATGTACGGCTGTGCAATTGGCTTTGCATCAGGTTGTAGGAGCTTATGCGCTGGCTGTGATTGAAAAGGGAAATTCCGATACGATTATTGCTGCCCGAAAAAGTAGTCCTTTGGTGATTGGTATCGGTAAAAATGAGTTTTTTCTGGCATCCGATGCAACTCCTATTGTAGAATATACCGATGAGGTTGTGTATTTGAATGATGAGGAGATTGCTGTAATAAATAGGAATGAGCCTTTGAAAGTAGTTAATTTAAATAATGTAACGGTAACGCCCGAAATAAAAAAACTGGCTATGAATTTGAGTCAACTCGAAAAAGGAGGATATCCTCATTTTATGTTGAAAGAGATTTATGAGCAGCCGAAAACTATTATGGATTGCATAAGGGGACGTATAAATGTAGAGGGAAATAATGTCGTACTTTCTGGCGTGATCGACAATAAGGGGAAATTTATAAATGCATCCCGTATTATTATCGTCGCCTGTGGTACTTCGTGGCACGCCGGTCTTATTGGTGAGCATCTTATCGAAGAGTTTTGTCGTATTCCGGTAGAGGTGGAATATGCATCGGAGTTTCGTTATCGAGATCCGGTGATTACCGATACCGATATTGTAATTGCTATTTCTCAGTCGGGAGAGACAGCCGATACATTGGCTGCTGTGGAACTTGCTAAATCTAAAGGGGCTTTTATATATGGTATCTGTAATGCGGTGGGTTCTTCTATTGCTCGGGCAACCGATTCGGGTTCGTACATTCATGTAGGTCCTGAAATCGGGGTAGCTTCTACAAAAGCGTTTACAGGGCAAGTGACGGTTTTGTCGATGCTCGCACTTACGATAGCCCGGGAAAAAGGTACAATTACAAAAGAGAAGTTCGAATCGATGGTAAAACATTTACAGGAATTACCAGAGAAACTGAAAAAAGTACTTGAAAAAACCGATGATATAAAAGAACTGTCGAAAATCTTTACTTATGCTCATAATTTTATTTATCTCGGTCGTGGATATAATTATCCGGCAGCTTTGGAAGGAGCTCTTAAATTAAAGGAAATTTCATATATTCATGCTGAAGGTTATCCGGCGGCAGAGATGAAGCACGGACCTATTGCTCTTATAGATAATGAGATGCCTGTGGTAGCGATAGCGACTACCGATCGTATTTATGAGAAGACAATTAGTAATATACAGGAAATAAAAGCGCGTAAAGGTAAGGTAATTGCTATCGTTACCGAAGGTGATACGTTGGTTTGTAATATTGCCGATTATTGTATCGAAGTACCCGAAACCGTAGAGGAATATGCTCCGATTGTAACCTCTGTGCCTTTACAGTTATTGGCCTATTTTATTGCGGTAAATAAATGCCGGGATGTAGATCAGCCCCGTAATTTGGCTAAATCCGTAACGGTAGAGTAACGATTATGGATATAATTTCGGTAAAAAGATGGGAATAAGTAATTAAAAGAATGTTTATAGTCGATTGTATTTTTATTATCGATTAAAAAATAAGAACAGTTTCTGAGTATATAAGGAACAAGAGGAAATATCGGTTTTACCAACTATTTATCTCTTTTCGGGCTTGTTACTCAGAAATTGTTTTTATTGTCGTATCGGGGTATGTCTCGGCTGTGACGATCATATGTTTCCATAAATAAGGAAAGCGTCCGGCCCCTTTAAATTTCATGTTTTCGAAGCCTGCTTCACGTAACAACGTAAATATCGTTTTTTTCGACCAGAATTTGATATGACCGCCTACCCAAAGTGCACTGAAATGAAAATCTGTTTTACCTGATAAAGCGATAAAAATATTTTTTAAATATCCGTGATAGGGAGTTGTGATTATGGCAAATCCGCCATTGTGTTTGTTCAGAATTTTTTTTATGAAAAAAATAAATTCCCGGGGATCGTATAAATGTTCGATAACCTCCATGGAAATTACTGTTTTAAAAGGTATATTTTGTAATTCATGAGGTAATTCGGTAAGGGAAACATCATTTGTGAAAAAATGTCCCGGATGTGATCGGTTGGCTATTTCTATGCCTTGTTGTGAGGCGTCGATCCCATATACAGAATATCCTTTGTCAAGTAAATAATTAGCGAAATATCCGTTTCCACATCCGATATCCAAAATGGGTGAGCCGTCTTCGGGAAGAAGCCGTTCTATTTGGGGACAAATAATTTTATGATAAAATAGAGGGCCGGAGGTGTTCCACCCGAACTCCCTGTAAGGAGTGTCTTTCATGATTGCCTTTGTTATTCGGTTCTGTTGATGTTAATTACTGAAGCTATGAAAAGAATTTGTGTATTATAATCTGATACAGGCTAGAGAAAATCAAGAGATATACCTATTATTGAAACGAGACAATAATTACGTTATTAAGTATAATATTAATATTGTTTCTTAGACACCTGACCTATTCTATATATATTTCAAAAATAAGATTTACATTTTAATTATACAAATATTTTATTTTGTTTTTCTGTCGGTTATCAATAAAAAGGATTTGCACTGTCATTGCTTTGTCATATAAATGTATGTGAAACGTATAAAGTTTGTATCTCTGCTGAAATCTTTATGATTCATCTTTGCAACGTTATAAAATTGAAGAACCAGATTAAGGAATATGAAACTGCAGATACGTATAATTTTAGTTTATTTTTTGTTCTGTTTATCGTTTGTTCCCGGGATTTCAGCTTCGCCAGTAGGGAAAGGAACATTAGAAGGTATTGTAATCGATAAAAAAACGAAGGAACCATTAATTGGTGCCACGGTTTTTATTCGGGGAACAGAACATACGACAGCGACGGATATAGATGGAAAATATATTTTTAAGAATATAGGAATAGGTATTTATACGATAGAAATAAGATATATTTCATACAAAACTATTGAAATTGAAAATGTAAAAATAGAAAGAGATAAGATATATACACTCGATTTAGAAATGGAAGATGTTTCGCTCGATCTGAAGGGGGTGGTCGTTATGACACAGAGACGTTGGAATACCGATTTGTCGGTGTTGAATACGGTTAAGTCTTCTTTACCGGTTATGAGCGGTATTTCCTCTCAGCAGATCTCTAAAACACAGGATAACGACGCCTCGGAAGTATTAAAGCGTATCCCTGGAATAACGGTTGTAAATAACCGCTTTGTAGTGGTTCGAGGTTTAGCGCAGAGATATAACGGAGTTTGGCTGAATAAAGCTTCTACACCATCGAGTGAATCGGACAGTAGGGCTTTTTCTTTTGATGTGTTACCTTCCTCACTGATTGATAATATTATGGTTTATAAATCGATATCTCCCGAATTGCCAGCTGATTTTACGGGAGGATTTATACAGGTATCGACTAAAAATACCCCTATCGAAAATGAAATAACATTACAATACAATACCGCTTTTACTGTAGGTACTACGTTTAAAAATATGAGGTTGAGCGACGGGTATGCAGCTGATTATATTGGTTTTGGAGCTGGGAAAAGACAATTATCGAGTATTCCCAATCTGAAACAAGGTAGCATAGATGAGGCTGTGGAATTTACCAAAAAACTGAATAATCGCTGGGGAGTAAGATCTTTTACTGCAATTCCCGATCAGAAATTGAGTTTTACCTTGCAACGCAAATTCGATTTTGGGAATTGGAAAATGGGAAATATCTCTGCAGTAAACTACAGTACGGGATATAATCATTATAAAATGCAGAATAACCGGTATCAGTCATATCGTGACGGTCAGTCGCAATATGATAATAAATATCTCGACGAGGTATTCAGAAATACGACAAAATTGGGAGCGTTATTTAATTGGTCGTTTTTGTTTGGCAATACAAAACTCGAATTCCGTAATTTCTTTAATCAGCGGGGAAGTAACTCTCTTACTCAAAGAGAAGGTCATGATTATTATTCGGATATCGCAGTACGTTATTGGGAATCGCTATATACGGGTCGTACTACTTATACTTCTCAGTTAAGCGGAATACATACATTGAAAGAGAATGTAAATAAGATAGATTGGACTGTCGGGTATGCTTATGCCGGATATAATGAACCTGATCGGAGAGTCGTGAATTCGAAACTCGATGAATCGCGAACCGAAAATAAATATTATGTAGATGATGTAAAACGTTATTATCAAAAGCTACATGATAATTCTTTCTCGGCATCGACTGCCTATGAACATAAACTGAATGTAAACTCGAATTTTACACCTGTACTAAAGGCCGGTATATATAGTGAGTACAAAGATAGGTCGTTCGATGCTCAACAATACCAGTATAATCTTCTCGGGAGCGGCTATTCCCGTTATACCGACTGGGAATACGGAACCTTGTTTTCTGATAGCAATATAGCGGCTGATAAGATATATTTATCAGATAAAACAGAAAAGTGCGACTCTTATACTTCAAATAATTTATTAAGTGCGGCTTATGTTTCTGCCACTTTGAATTATTCTGATAAACTGACGGCTAATGCTGGAGTACGGGCTGAATATTATCATCTGACGCTGAGTGGTTATTCTGCCGATGGACTAAAACCGGTAAATATCGATCAGAATAAAACCGATTTTTTCCCTTCGCTGAATATTGCTTATAACTTAAATGATAAAAATGTTTTTAGAGTGGCATACGGGCGGTCGATCAATCGACCTGAATTTCGGGAAATAGTTCCCTATGTATATTATAATTTCGATGTATTTGCTAATATTTCGGGAAATACCGATTTGAAAGACGCATATATACATAATGTCGATTTGCGATATGAATTTTACCCGGCACCGGGAGAAACCTTTTCGGTAGGTGTGTTTTACAAAAAATTTAGAAATCCTATCGAACAAACTTATTATGAAGCCGGGTCGGGGGTTCAGTACACTTATCATAATGCCGATAGAGCAGTTTGTTACGGGGCCGAACTCGATATAAAGAAAAATCTCTCATTTATGGGATTACCCGATCTCAATTTCGTTTTCAACGGGGCATGGATATATAGCAAAATATTTTTCGAAAAAGGGGCTTATGAGAGGGACCGCCCTATGCAGGGGCAATCTCCTTTTCTCATCAATACAGGGTTGTTTTATCAGCATGACAAATCGGGGTGGTCGGCATCGTTACTGTACAATGTGATCGGTAAACGTATAGAAACCGTAGGCATAGCAAAAGAGAATCCGAATGATGATATTCCGGACGTATATGAGTTACCCCGTAATTTACTCGATCTTACTCTCTCGAAAAAAATAGGAAAACGAGTTGAGATAAAAGGCGGTATTAGTGATATTCTCAATAGTAAAGTGGTTTTTAAACAATTTCTGCATCTGAATGAGGGTAATTCTAAACGAGTAGTCGAGCAATTAGTAAAATCTTATCGTCCCGGAATGCAGATAAATCTCGGTATAAGTGTGAAAATATAAATATTAAATAGATAATGATCATTAGTATTAACTTAACCAAATTATTTTTATGAAAAGAATGTATTATCGTATTATGACATCATTTTTTGCATTAGTTTCTTTGGTCATGATTTCGTGTAGTGATGATAAGAATGGTGATGAATTCATTCCCGGTGGTGAATCTACACGCTATGATGAGATTCTCGAAGGAGAGATTACCGGGAATAAAACTTTGTCGGCCGATAAGGTATATCTTTTAAGGGGATTTGTATATGTATATACCGGTAGTAATACAGAATCTTCGGTATTGACGATTGAGCCGGGAACCGTAATTAAAGGTGAAAAAGCTACCAAAGGTTCTCTGATTATCGAACCCGGTTCTAAAATTATTGCTCAGGGAACTGTTGATAAACCTATAGTATTTACATCGGATCAGCCTGTGGGCAAACGTAGCTACGGAGATTGGGGTGGTTTGATTATTTGTGGTAAAGCTCCTGTAAACTCTAATCGCCCACAGATAGAGGGTGGCCCCAGAACTATATATGGGGGAGACAATGTTGATGATAATTCGGGTATTCTGAAATATGTTCGAATCGAATTCCCGGGCTATCCTTTCCGTCCTAATCAGGAAATCAACGGCCTTACTTTTGGTGGTGTAGGTCGTAACACTCAGGTCGAATATGTTCAAGTATCGTATTGTGGTGATGATTCTTACGAATGGTTTGGCGGTAATGTAAATTGTAAACATCTTATTGCTTACAAAGGATGGGATGACGAATTCGATACCGATAACGGATTTAGCGGAAAATTACAGTTCTTACTGGGAGTAAGGGATCCGAAAGTTGCCGATACCTCTAAATCGAACGGATTCGAATCGGATAATGATGCAGACGGATCGGGAAACACTCCTTTGACGGCTCCTGTATTTTCGAATGTAACATTGATCGGTCCTTTTTACGGCGTTTCTTCCGGAAAATCAGAATCGGATATATTATATACGACAGCCGATGCTGCAAGTGGTGCAAAAGGAGGCCAGTTTCAGGCAGCTATGCACATACGCAGAAATTCTTCATTAAAGGTGTATAATTCGATATTTACCGGTTGGCCTTACGGCTTGTATCTGCAAAATGCTAATTCGGGAGCTACGGTAAAAAATGTAATTTTTGCGGGTATGTGGAATGATTTTAAAGACGATCTAAGTAAAAGTTATTTCGAGACGGCAGTTCTCGGAAATCAGGTATTTTCTTCTTCGAACGATATAATAAAAGAGAATGCGAAATTCCTCACAGTAGATGCTACGAAAATTTCCGGAGCATCATTCGATGATGCAGATTTATCTACCGGTTTCGATAGAGTTGCTTATAAAGGTGCGTTTGACGGTACAAATGACTGGACAGAGACTTGGACTAATTTTGATCCCCAAAACACTGAATATTAAGAATATACTGAAAGAACTTGCTTATAACAGGTACCTTCGTCCCAGGAAGGGACGGAGGTATCTTTAATATTTTTAAATATGACAAGAAAAATTCTGTTTGTTATATTACTGGTTTTTACGGTCATTACGGTATCAGCTCAGAAACTTGTATTGCATAATGGTAATTATTATACCGATGATACGCAGAGAGTTTTATATACCGGACCTTATACCGAATATTTTCCGAGTGGTGCGGTTAAAATGGAGATGTTCATTAAAGACGGTTTACCGGAAGGTATATATATTGTCTATTTCGAGAACGGGAAAATTGAAGAAGTACGGTCGTATTATGCCGGAAAATTTGATGGCGTATGGCGTACATATGATGAAAACGGAGTATTAATAGCGGAAGCGGGTTATCTGAAAGGCAGAAAACATGGTGTGTGGCGTATTTGGGATGAAAATGGAATTATGAGATACGAAATGCATTATACTCAGGGCAAGAAATCGGGGATATGGTATATTTGGGATGAAAAAGGTAAATTAATTTCTGAAAAGAAATATTCATAGGATTGACTTGTCGGTGTAATTGTTATGTAATAAATACCGGCTTTCTTTGTTGTAACAAATAATGTATTTATAAACATATGACTATGAGAACTGTATTAATATGGATAGTATTGGTTACCTTTTGGGGAATAAACGGTTTTGCAGCCGATAAAAATACTGAAAATAATGCTTCGAAAAATGAAACCCGTGTCACTGCAACTCAAGTTTCAAGTTGTACGGTAAGTGGTAATGTATATGATATGGTTGCCGGAGAATCTCTTACCGGAGTAACGGTTTCGGTAAATGGGAAAAAGGTTTTTACGGATATGGATGGAAACTTTTCTATACCGGAAGTAACCGGAACAGAGTGTGAAATAAAAGTGAGTATGATTTCTTATAAACCATTGGTATTAAAGGTCCCAGTTCGTGATGCTTCAGGCCTGAAAATAAATTTACAGCAATAACCCGGGAAAAAGAAATCTCCGAGAGACATTACGTAGATGTAATGTTAAATTTGAAAATCTGTTACAATCGAAGTATCGTTGTCGGGAGATAGCGATGCTTTTTATTATTATATTCTGTGTATTTTTTATTTTATCAGTAATGTAAAGCACTATGGGAAGATCTGAATAAAGTAATAAACCGGGTTTATAAACTTAAAAAAAATACCTATAAAAACAGTATGTCTACATTTTTGTGAAATTATTTTTAATATATTTGCAAAAACAGATGAAATTAAATTGTTTTTTTGTTATAAAAATAAGTCATATATTTTTCTTTTTTCCTTGTTTTTTATAGTGCTGTTATCTGAATTTGAGTAATAGAAAAATAAATAATATTATGCAGAGGAAAATTTTCTTCCTAATCTTTATAATGCTTTTACCCGTTTTTGTATTTGCCCAAAAAAAAGGTTCCGTTAAAAGTACCTTGAAAGGAGAAATACAGTTATCGGGAGCTTTTGCTCTTTATCCAATGGCAGTAAGGTGGGCAGAAGAATTTCGTAAATTACACCCTGGTGTTAAAATTGATATTTCGGCCGGAGGTGCAGGAAAAGGAATGACAGACGCATTATCGGGGATAGTGGATATTGGTATGGTTTCGCGGGAGATTTATGATGTGGAATTTAAAAAAGGAGCGTTTCCTATTGCTGTTGTTAAAGACGCTGTGATACCGACTGTTAATTTAAATAATCCTTTATACGAGCAAATAAAAAGAACCGGTATTAAAAAATCTGTAGCAAATCGTCTCTGGTCCGACAAAATAAAATATTGGGGAGAGATATTAGGTACGAATAACCGTATCCCCGTGCATGTGTATACTCGTTCAGATGCTTGTGGAGCTGCAGAAACATGGGCTGCCTGGTTTGGAATGAAACAGGAAGATCTTGAGGGAACAGCTGTTTTCGGTGATCCGGGAGTTTCTTCGGCAATCCAAAGAGATAAGGTAGGTATAGGATTTAATAATATAGCCTATGTTTATGACCAAAAGAGTAAAAAACCTTTTAAAAGTCTGGCAGTGATGCCTATCGATACAAATAATAATGGAAAAATCGATCCTGGAGAGTATTTTTATGATACTGTAGATGAACTAATGGATGCGATTGCCAACGGAAAATATCCTTCTCCTCCGGCCCGAAATCTTTTTTTAGTAACGGGAGGAAAACCGACAAAAAGAGTATTGATAGAGTTTCTGAAGTATGTACTTACCGATGGACAGAAATGGGCAGCCGAAACAGGATATGTCAGATTGTCGGAAAAGGAGTGTAAAGAAGAATTAAAACGTTTACAATAACGAGTACATGGGAAGTTTTACGTTAACATTAAGTCGGTGGCGTATTTTTAAAGATAAGTTGGCAGGCAGTATAATGCTCATGCTTACCTTGTTTATGATTTTGCTGGTAATCGTGATTGCGATGGGACTATATATGAAATCGATCCCGATCTTCGAAGAACGTTCGTTGGTAGAGTTACTGACTTCCGCTCGATGGAAACCGTTGAAAGGAGAGTTCGGTTTTCTTCCTTTTATAATGGGTACCTTGTGGGTTACTGCTGTAGCCTTAGTGTTGGCGTTGCCTATTGCTTTGCTTTCTGCGATTTTTTTGAATGAATACGCCCGTAAATGGGTAAAAAAAGTAGTTTTTCCCACTCTCGATATTTTAGCCGGAATACCGTCGGTCGTTTATGGTGTATGGGGTATTCTTATTATAATTCCGTGGATATCCGATAAACTGGCTCCTCATTTTGTAGAATATTCGACCGGATATTCTGTATTGGCAGGAGGTATTGTTTTGGGAGTGATGATATTGCCGTTGTTGGTAAGTATGTTTATAGAAATATTTTCAGCGGTTCCCGATGAGTTGCGAGATGCTTCTACCGCATTAGGGGCGACAAAATGGCAAACGACAAAATCTGTATTATTGCGCAAAACGGCTCCCGGAATTCTTGCGGCTGTTATGTTAGCTATGTCGAGAGCATTCGGAGAGACGATCGCCGTATTGATGGTATGCGGAAATATTACAAAAATTCCCGATTCTATTTTCGATGGTTGTTATCCTTTACCGGCTTTGATAGCGAATAATTATGGTGAGATGCTTTCTTTACCCATGTACGAGTCGGCATTGATGTTGGCTGCTTTTATATTATTCTTTGTCGTTTTATTGTTTAATCTCGTTTCACGTATTATTTTGAGGCATATCGAGAAGCGTTTTCAATAAAATATAAAATGAAAATAAGACTAAAATTTATAGAGGAAAAAATATTCAGGGTGTTGATGATTATTGCAACGCTTTGTGTGTTTCTTGCGATCGGAAGTATTTTTTATGCGATTGTTTCTCGCGGATGGAAAGCGATGAACTGGGATATGATAACCGATTTGCCCGGTGGAGGCTTTTACATCGGTAAAGAAGGCGGTCTGCTTAATGCGATCGTTGGTTCTGTATATATTGTAGGAGCTTCTACGATATTGGGGTTACTTATCAGCATTCCGGTTGTTTTTTATTTAAATGTTTATTTACCCAAAAAATCGAAACTGGCATATATCGCCCGGTTGGCATGCGATGTACTTTTCGGAGTGCCATCGATCGTATATGGAGCTTTCGGTTTTACGATTATGATATATTTCGGTTTAAAAACTTCTCTGCTCGGTGGGATTATCGTAGTAACATTATTGATTATACCTATATTTATTCGCTCTATGGATGAAGTGGCCCGGCAAATGCCTCGAGAAATCGTTGAAGCAACCTATTCTTTAGGTGCTACACGATGGGAATCTATTAAAGTAATTTTACGGCAAATCGCTCCCGGTATTGCGACAGCTACGTTATTATCGATAGGCCGGGCTATTGGTGATGCTGCCGGTGTAATGTTTACGGCAGGTTATACCGACAGTATTCCGACTTCGCTGAGCCAGCCGGCTGCAACATTGCCATTGGCTGTATTTTTTCAGATGAACAGTCCGGTGGAGGAGGTCCAGGATCGTGCATATGCGGCAGCATTGCTGCTCACAATAATTGTTTTTGTATTAAGCGTTTTGGGGCGTTTTATAATGAATCGATTTTCCAGAAATAAAGTATAAGTTACGTAAATAAAGTTCTGATATGAATAATATAATACCCGATTTTTTACCAAATCAGAAATTTTCGGCTCCGGTATGTCCCGATAGCAATATAAAAGTAGAAGGACTGAATGTATATATACAGAATAACCATATTTTAAGGAATATAAATGTTGAAATTCCAAATAAACAAATTACTTGTATTATAGGACCTTCGGGATGTGGAAAATCTACACTGTTGAAGACGTTTAATCGGATGCTCGATATCAATGAAGATGTAAATGTAGAGGGAAAAGTGTTGGTGGATGGAGAGGATATTTATGATCGTAGTGCCGAATTGATCGATATACGTCGTAAAATGGGGCTTTTATCACAACGGCCTTGTCCATTACCCATGTCGATATATGATAATATCGCATATGGCTGTCGCATACATGGAATTACGTCGAAACGAAAATTAAATGCGATCGTAGAATATTATTTAAAGGCGGCCGGTTTGTGGGATGAGGTAAAAGACCGTTTGCATACACCTGCTTCGCGTATGTCGATAGGACAACAGCAACGATTATGCTTGGCTCGGGGATTAGCGGTAGAACCGCAATTTATACTGGCCGATGAGGCTACGAGTGCCCTGGATCCGATTTCGAGTAAGACGATAGAAGAATTGTTTGTAAAACTAAAGAATGATTATGCCATAGTATTAGTGACTCATACTTTACGTCAGGCGTTACGTATCGCCGATTATGTAATTTTCATGTATTTAGGAGAAATTATCGAGGCCGGAACTGCCGGTGAAGTTTTTAAAAATCCGAAAAACGAACTCACAAAAAATTATTTGTCGGGAGCCTTTAGTTAAGACCTTTTCTATTTATATTTGTTTTATATAAAGAATACTTCAAAGGGAAAAATAGAAATATGAAAAAGAAAATTCGTTTCGGGTTATTGCCCAGAATTATTATTGCCATAGCATTAGGTATATTGTTTGGAAATGTTTTATCGGGTGCCTGGGTAAGGATTTTCGTAACTTTTAATTCTATTTTTAGCGAATTCCTTAATTTTATAATACCTCTTATTATTTTGGGGTTGGTTACGCCAGCAATTGCTGATATCGGCAAAGGAGCCGGACGTATGTTAGCTGTTACGGCCCTTGTCGCTTATTTTGCGACTCTTTTTTCGGGTTTTTTATCTTATTTTACAGGAGTAATCGTATTTCCTCATTTGATAGATGTCGGTGTTCCGTTAGAACAGGTAAGTGAGGCTCAGGGGATTTCTCCATACTTTTCTGTTTCGATACCTCCACTTATGGGTGTAATGACTGCATTGGTACTATCGTTTACGTTGGGCCTCGGATTGGCACATCTGTCTACGACGACCTTGAAAGATGCCATGAATGATTTTAAAAAAATAATTACTAAAACCATCAGCGTTGTTATATTGCCGTTATTGCCTATTTATATTTTCGGAATTTTTTTGAATATGACTCATGCCGGTCAAGTTTATAGTATATTACTTGTATTTATTAAGATTATCGGTGTCATTTTTATTCTTCATATATTTTTACTCATATTTCAATATGTGATCGCTTCGATGTTTGTTAAACGCAATCCGTTTAAGTTATTATTCCGTATGATGCCGGCTTATTTTACAGCACTGGGGACACAATCTTCGGCGGCTACTATTCCGGTGACTTTAGAACAGACCCGCAAAAACGGGGTTTCCGATGAGATTTCGGGTTTTGTGGTACCGTTATGTGCAACGATACATTTGTCTGGGAGTACGATGAAAATTGTTGCTTGTGCCTTGGCTTTAATGATGATGCAAGGGATTCCTTATGATTTTCCGCTTTTTGCCGGCTTTATTTTTATGTTAGGTATTACGATGGTAGCTGCTCCCGGTGTACCGGGTGGAGCGATAATGGCAGCTCTGGGAATTCTTAGTTCGATACTTGGTTTTGATGAGTCGGAGCAGGCGTTGATGATTGCCTTATATATTGCAATGGATAGTTTTGGTACAGCTTGTAATGTGACAGGAGATGGCGCGATTGCTCTTATCATTGATAAAGTGATGGGGCCGGAACGTCGAAAAAAAACAATTTAAAAACCATTTTTAATAGAAAAAAGTATTTAGATTGTTTGTGTAGGTTTACAAAATGATTGTACCTTTATACTGTTTTTATAATGGGTTTTCAAGTGTTTTTATAAATGAGAACCGTAAATATTCTTTTTGCGGTATATTTTTAAGGAAAGGAAGAATAATGCTGACATTAGATAAAATTTATCACGCGTCGTATGTCTTAAAAGATGTAATCAGAAGAACCGATCTGATATATGCCCCGAAAATTAATCCCGAATGTGAAATTTATTTGAAACCGGAGAATTTACAGCTGACGGGATCATTTAAAATACGCGGAGCATATTATAAGATTTCTCAGTTGACCGATATTGAAAAAGAAAAGGGGGTGATCGCTTGTTCCGCTGGAAATCATGCGCAAGGCGTGGCATTGGCAGCGACAAAAAATGGAATCAGATCGTTGATTTGTTTGCCCGATGGGGCTCCTATATCGAAAGTAGAAGCGACTAAGAGCTTCGGCGCTGAAGTTTGTCTTGTAGAAGGGGTTTATGATGATGCTTATAAAAAGGCTTTGCAACTCAAAGAAGAAAAGGGGTATACCTTTATACATCCTTTTGACGATGAGTATGTAATGGCTGGGCAAGGTACGATAGGTCTCGAGTTACTCGATCAACTTCCAGATGTAGACGTTGTGATTGTTCCTGTGGGGGGTGGAGGACTGATTTCGGGCGTAGCTTATGCGATAAAGGCGCTGAATCCGAATATAAAAGTTTATGGTGTGCAGGCCAGTGGAGCTCCGAGTATGCTTCATTCTATATCGCATGAAAAGATAGAATGTCTGAATTCTGTTTATACGATTGCCGATGGGATAGCAGTAAAAGAACCCGGGACTCATACTTTTGATATTTGCAGTCATTATGTAGATGGAATCGTAACAGTGACCGATGATGAAATTTCTACGGCAATTCTTGCATTGATCGAACAGCAAAAATTAATTGCTGAAGGAGCAGGGGCCGTTTCTGTAGCAGCTGCATTATTTAATAAAATTCCAATAAAAGGTAAAAAGGTAGTATGTCTTATATCAGGAGGAAATATCGATGTTACGATACTTTCTCGAGTGATAAAACGGGGTTTATTAAAAGCCGGTCGGTCTTATGCTCTTACCATTGAGTTACTCGATAAACCCGGGCAGTTGATGGGTGTATCGAAAATATTGGCCGAAATGGGAGGGAATGTAGTTTCTATACATCATGAAAGAGCCAGTGAAAGTTCGGATATAAACGGTTGTTATCTGCGTATTGTGATGGAAACTCGTAATTATGAACATATTGCTCAAATAAAAAAAGCGCTAATCGATGCGGGGTATAATTTATCGTAGAAAGTCTTATATTTGTAAATAATCAGAAATATAAAAGTAAGTTATTTAAAATCAGAATGTAGTTTGTATTCGGATTGAAAAGCGGTTATATCGCGAAATGATGTGTAGAGTTGTTATACGGCCTTATGCGGAACAAACGACTTAGTTTAATATCCCGCTACGATTGGGTTACGAAAGAAAATATTCTTTTAATTCAGAGTTTTTTGTTTATTTACCTGATTATACATATACCATGCCTTCAAGGCGGTAAGCGTCAAGGCTGGATTTACAACAACTCCGGATTCCGCGAAGTGTTCATCCCTTAGTTTAAGACGTTCACCAAGATATGCGAACCTCTCCCGTGAATGTCCGGGAGAAGTTTGTTTATTGCAGGGGGGGCAGTCAAAAATGAATCCGAATGAAATAAACTATCACACTATGCTACGCCTTTAAGCATTTGTCGAGCGCCGACTTTGGAGGCAAGCCCTTTATACTTTTCAAGTATTTTCAAGGGTATTTTCCGGATTTTTTTACAGAATACAGGTTACGTCTCGGAAAACTGAGAGTAAACTCCCGTTTCTATTTGTTTGCGCTGTATTTGCCGCTATCGTTCTAATGTGCTATCTTTGGGGAGGAATAAACAGGTAAAAAAGCGCATAGATTGTGTTCTTGCTGCTAAACCGGGCAATCCGTATATCGGATTAACAGGTTACAAATTCGGTTATGTTCCGGGGCTTTAATAGTCTCTTTAATGTCTTAAACTGTCCTCACGAAGAAACCGATTTTAACCATAAACGCCTTACATGCAATTATCTAACGATATTTTGCTTTTTTTTACATTTTTATTCAGTATCTTTTAAATTAATCATTCATACCCGGAGTGGCTTGTAACGGGATGAATGCAGGTAATGTACAGGCTTATGTTTAAATCTATATAATATGTTGAAGAAAGTATACACCAGTAATGCTCCCGAAGCTATAGGTCCTTATTCTCAAGCAATAGTATGTGAAAATTTGTTATTTACATCCGGCCAGATACCGATAAATCCTGAAACCGGAAATGTGGAAGCTACCGATATAAACGGACAAACGATACAAGTAATGAAAAATTTAAAAGCAGTATTGAAAGAATCCGGAACATCTTTCGATAAAGTTATAAAAACTACCTGTTTTTTGAAAAATATGGAAGACTTTGCAGCTTTTAATACGATTTATGCCGAGTATTTTACGAGTAAACCGGCTCGTTCTTGTGTTGCGGTAAAACAGCTACCCAAAGATGTTTTGGTTGAAGTAGAATTGATAGCAGAGATATAATAAGGATAAAATAGTATTAAATTGCTCCCCGGCAAATAATGAACTGCACGCAAAAGGTTTGTGTAAAACTTTTGGGCAGTTCTTCTTGCAGGGGATTTTTTAATATATATACTAAAAAAAGAGATACAATAAAATAGAATATAAAAAGTGCAATTAAGTGAAAAGCTGAAATAATTCTTTCTATTTTAAAATTATATTTATATATTTATACCAATTAAAAATAGTTATTTGCTTAAATATATTTATATAATAAGAATTTCATCATAATATGTAAAACCGTTTTATTTCTAATACTATGAAGTGCTGTTCTTTACGGGAATACCTGTATCCCCTTTTTTTAATTGTAGCCGGATTTTTAGTTTATTATCCCATATTGGGGAATCAGTTACTCGATTATTGGGACGACCAATGGGTGGTTATGAATTATTATACCGAGAGCGGAATTAATTTTGCCAATATATGGGCAATTCTAACCGAATTTTATCATGGGCAATATGCCCCTTTTAATGAATATCTGTATCTCTTTCTATATTCAATAGCGGGTTATGATCCCACTATATTCCATTTGGCCAGCCTGTTATTACATATAGCAAATGCATGTTTGGTATTTTATATCTTTAAAAAATTACTTATTATGAGTAATCGTATATCGATAGAGAAGATACCGATAATCTCATTTCTTACAGCTTTAATATTTGTCATTCATCCTTTTAACGTTGAATCAGTCGCTTGGATGAGTGCTTCTAAAGTCTTGGTATATGCATTTTTTTATTTATTGGCGACTTATACTTTTTTAATTTTTTTAGAAAGAAAAAAGGGTCGCTATTTTGCGCTCACTTTAATATTTTACGTGTTTTCTTTTTTGGGGAAAGAGCAGGCTGTTACGTTTCCATTATTGATGTTACTGGTATATTGGTTGCTTCATTATAAATTTAATAATAAAGAGGTTTGGATTACTGTAATTCCCTTTTTTGTGCTTTCTCTTTTTTTCGGTATTATTACCATGTTATCGCAATCCCCTGATGGCAATACTATTTTTTCTAATGCTGAATCATATCCTTTATGGCAGCGTGTTGTATATGCGTGTTATTCTTTGACCGAATATTTTTTTAAATGTATATTCCCATTTAAATTATCATATTTGTATCCTTTCCCTTCTTTGCCGGGAGAACCGTTACCTACTTGGTTGCTTGTATATCCGGTATTATTAGTTGTAATAGTACTAACATTGTGGAAACATCTCACCCGCTGGCCTTTGGCTTTCGGATTGTTATTTTTTATTATTCATATTGCTGTAGCTCTGCATATTATATCTTTGTCCCGTTTTGCTGTTGTAGCCGATAGATATGCTTATGTTTCATCGATCGGAATTGCATTTATCGTCGCTTATTATTTTTATCGTTTGTATGAAGTCCTTTCTGTCGGTAAAAAAGTTGTTTTATTAATCTTGTTCTGTATTTATCTGATGTATTTGGGCGTATATTCGAACGTACGTACCCGTACTTGGTATAATGTGGATACATTAAAGAAAGAATTACGGGATCTGTTGAAAGAAAGAAATGACTATAAAGAAATATATGGTGATAAAAATGACGAATAACAGACGTGTATATTTGCTTTTATTTATTACTGTAATTTATGCTTTAACAGCCTATTTCAGTAATGGTTATCATCATCCCGACGAACATTATCAGATTATCGAGTTTGCAGGGTTAAAAGCCGGATGGAATGATTGGGTGGATATGGCTTGGGAATACGATGCGCAGATACGTCCCGTTTTGCAACCGATGATTGCGTTTGTTGTAATTGAGCTAATGTCTTTTGTAGGAACAACCGACCCATTTATTCTGGCGATGTGCTTACGCTTCTTGACTGCTTTTTTTGCTTTATTTTCTATATGTTTTTTTGTGAGGAGTTTTTTACCTGCAATAGATAAAAGGTATCATACAGCATATGTAATATTATCATTTTTATTATGGTTCTTGCCTTTTGTCAACGTAAGGTTTTCCTCCGAATCTTGGGCTGGTTTAACGTTGATGCTATCTGTCGCATTAGTTTATAAGTCTGGGCTGAAAGATACTTTTTTCCGTTATATCGGAATCGGAATTTTAATGGGGATGAGTTTTGAATTCCGTTTTCAAATGGCGTTGGCAATAATAGGGGTTTTATTGTGGATGATTATTGTGCGGAAATCAAATATTCGTCAGTTAGCAGGTATTTTTATCGGAGGTTTATTTGTTCTTGTGTTTTGTACACTACTCGATAGCTGGTATTATGGAGAATTTGTTTTTACACCATATAAATATTTCGAATATAATATAGTTCAGGATGTAGCTTCCATATTCGGTATATCACCATGGTATTATTATTTTGAAAGGATATTGAATGCGCCTACGCTTATTATAGGATTTATCATTTTATGTGCATTGATAATTGTACTTGTATTAGATTCTAAAAATCTGATATTATGGACAATAATTCCTTTTTTGGTAATTCAATCGTTTATTCCTCATAAAGAGCTTCGATTTCTTTTCCCGATTGTAAATTTCACACCATTTATTTTAGTTTTAGCCTATCAGTCGATTTCTCCAAAACTAAAAGGGCAATCGGTAAAAACAATAACTCATTTTCTTTTATTGGCTCTTATGATTATAAATAGCATAGGTCTTATTATGATGACTTTTAAACCGGCCGGAAACGGGAAGGCGCAAATGGCCCGTTACATTAGGGAACATTATCCCGAAGGTGTAACGGTGTGTTGTTTAATTTCAAATGGACCCTTTAGCGAAGGTTGGGGTAAAGGTTTAACGGCACGTTTTTATATCGATAAAAATATCGATTTAATAAATATTTCGCACGTTCGTGACAATAAAGTTTTAAAAAATAAAGATTTAATTTATGTTTTGCCTAAGGGGCTTTATTTCGAAAGAGAATATTGTGAAAGAATAGGGTACAGTGTCCGCTATCAGAGTATACCGAGGTGGATTGAAATGATGAATGCATTATACAGAGTATATTATGATGATGCTTTATTGATATTATATTCTGAATCAGATGAGAAGTAAAGTAATAAAAATATTTTTTGTTTTTATCGGTACGTTATTATTGGCCATATTTATAAGGCTGACAATAGGAGAACCGTGTTCGGTTAATTCTCCAAGTATGGAACCTACTATCATGACTGGAGACTGGTTATGGATAGATCGATTGACATATGGAGGGATTGTTCCACGGCGATGGTCGGATATACCTATAATAAATATTTTTACATGGATACCTGCTTTAAGAAATGCCGATGCGGGAAATGACTGGGGATATCGTCGTTTTCCCGGTTTTAGAAAACCGGATGTTGATGATGTGGTTGTATTTCGCAATCCTGAAAATGAAGAAATATTATATGTTAAGCGTATAGAAGGAATATTAGTTTGTGGAGAAGCGGTAAGAATAGACTCATCGAATTATAATATTATGAAAAAAGTAATTGAAAAAGATGGAAATACAATTTACCGGGAAAATGACAAAATTTATATTAATGGAGTAATCTTGAAATTTTATGCTCCAATGCAAAATTTTTATTTTGTTTTAGGAGATAATCGGTCTAATTCTTTAGATAGTAGAGAATACGGCTATATTCCTGAAAGTTCTATTGTAGGACGTATGAGTCGTACTTTTTTTTCGATAGGGGAAAATGGAATACGGAAAGATCGGTTTTGGCATAAAATAGAATAATAAACGGTAAATATGGAGATATTATTTTTTAAATTTATTCGTTTCGGGATTGTAGGATTTCTGGGGATGATTATCGATTTCGGAATTACTTTTCTTTGTAAGGAAAAACTGAAATGGTATAAATATTTGTCAAACAGTCTCGGGTTTATTTTTGCTGTTTGCTTTAATTATTATTTAAATCGAATTTGGACGTTTCACAGCCAAGATCCGGCAATAGCGAAAGAAATGTCGTTATTTATTATTATTTCGGTTATGGGATTAATTATAAATAATTTTATTCTTTATCTGGCACATTCGAGATTTAATATATCATTTTATTGGGCAAAGTTTATCGCAATAGGAATAACTTTTTTATGGAATTTTTTTAGTAATAATTATATTACATTTTCCTAAAATTTTTTTTGTAAAATGATAAATATGATATATTTTTATAAAACCGAGTTATTTAGTAAGAGTATTTAAGAATTTCAGCATATATGAAAAAGTTTTTTCTCATCATAAGTATTGTGTCTTTGATTTTTATAAGTGCTTGTCATGATACAGCTACTAAGAGCGAAAAAGAAAGGAATGTTTCGACTCTATTACCAGAAACTCAGGATAAAGTGAAAGCGATGAAGCTTACTTATAGTGATTTTCATCATGAATTAGTTGCAAATGGAATAATTACAGCAGCCCGAAAAGCTGATATCCGTTTCGAAACATCTGAGATTATATCCCGTATTTATGTAAAGAATGGGGACAAAGTTGTGAAAGGACAGAAAATTGCATCTTTAGATCCGTTTAAACTGATGAATAGTTTGAAGCAGTCAAAAGATAATCTCGAAAAAGTACGTTTAGAATTACAGGATGTTCTTATTAGTCAGGGCTATTCTCTTAAGGATTCGATGCATATACCAGAAGGTGTGATGAAAGTGGCAAAACTCAGAAGTAATTATGACAATAGCCTCATACAATATGAGATGGCGGAATATAACTTGCGTAATTCGGTTCTTTATGCTCCTTTTGATGGAGTGGTGGCCAATCTTACCCAAAAAGAATATAATTTGTCGGGATCAGATGTTTTTTGTAGCATAATTGGAAATAATGATCTGGAAATCGTTTTTAATGTACTTGAAAGTGAAATCGCATTGTTAAAAGTTGGGGATAAGGTAAAAATTTCTCCATATTCGATCAATAATTATGTTGTCAATGGACAGATATCCGAGATAAATCCGGTAGTAGATGCAAATGGTATGGTAAGGATTAAAGCAAAGATTTTAGACAAAGGTAAAAATAGTTTATACGATGGTATGAATGCTAAAGTATTGGTTCAAAGAATGGTAGATAGGCAATTAGTAATTCCGAAAGAAGCTTTGGTGTTGAGAACAAATCGGAAAGTGGTTTTTACATTGAAAGGAGGGCGAGCGATGTGGAATTATGTAGAAACCGGGATGGAAAATTCAGATGGTTATGTAATTACAGGAGGATTACAGGATGGGGATAGCGTTATTTATGAAGGGAATATAAATTTGGCTCATGAGACACCTGTACAATTAATAAAATAACAGTATAAAAGAATTTAAATGATAAGGTTTCTTATACATCGTCCTATTGCTGTTTTAATGGCCTTTACGGCATTTTTTATATTAGGAATTATTACATATCTTAATATTCCGGTATCTTTATTGCCCAATATTGCTATCCCAGAAATAACGATACAGGTAACATCGAACAATTCATCTGCGAGGGAACTCGAGAATTCTGCAGTTTCACCTATTCGCAGACAGTTGTTACAGATTGGGAAATTGAAGGATATACGATCGGAGACCCGGGATGGGAGTGCTGTTATTAAGTTGAGTTTTGAATATGGAGTAAATACAGATCTGGCATTTATTGAAGTGAATGAAAAAATAGATGCTGCGATGAATTATTTACCTAAAGAAATATCGAGACCGAAGGTAATAAAAGCAAGTGCAACCGATATCCCTGTTTTCAATTTGAATCTTACATTGAAAGAAAAGGGAGAAAACGATATAAATGCTTTTCTCGATTTATGCGAATTTTCCGAGTCGGTAATAAAGCGTCGTATAGAGCAATTGCCTCAAGTTGCTATGGTAGATGTGACCGGACTAATGAATAAACAAATTCAGATTGTTCCGGATGAAAATACGATGAAAGTTTCCGGAATAACTCATTCCGATATTGAGTCGGCTTTAAAAAATAATAATGTCGATCCGGGTAATATGGTCATAAAAGACGGCTATTACGAATACATTATTAATTTTTCTTCAGTAATGCGCACAGTAGAAGATGTTGCTAATACTTATATTCGTAAGAATGGAAAGATATACCAGTTAAAAGATATTGCCCGTGTCGAAATGGTTCCGGAAAAAGAAAATGGAGTAGCCTATTATAATGGGAAGCGGGCAGTTACTATGGCGATCATTAAGCAAACGTCTGAAAATATGGGAAAAATGCAAGCTGCACTTAATGGGGTCATAGAAAATTTATCAAAAAATTATCCGGATATTGAATTTAATATTTCTCAGAATCAGACACAATTACTTGATTATACGATTTCGAATCTTCAACAAAATTTAATTTTGGCTTTTATATTCGTCTGGTTAGTTTCTGCCTTATTTATGAATGATGTACGGTCTCCATTAATTATCGGACTGAGTATGTTTGTTTCTCTAATTATCTGCTTGCTGTTTTTTTATTTGTTCCATGTCACATTTAATGTAATTTCTCTTACCGGACTCGTGTTGGCATTAGGAATGATGATCGATAGTTCAATTATCGTAACTGATAATATAAGACAATATCAAAATAAAAATTATTCTCTGGATGAAGCATGTATAATGGGAACCAATGAGGTGATTGCTCCCATGTTGAGTTCTTCTCTGACTACAATATCGGTTTTTGTACCTCTCATTTTTCTGAGTGGGATTGCCGGTGCTTTATTTTTCGATCAGGCATTTTCGGTAACTGTGGGTTTGCTGGTTTCTTATGCTACGGGGATTGTTTTGTTGCCGGTCCTGTATAAATTGATTTATTCTATAAAAGTACCTCGTATATTTTCGAGTATTAAAAATCCCTTTTTCAAAAAAATAAAAGATAAGTCCGGTACAGTACCTGTACATGAAAGAATATATAGTATTTGTATATCTTGGATATTCAGACATAAAACCCTGACTGCTTTTATTATGATTATTGTTTTTCCTGTATGCGCATTACTTTTTGTGATTATCCCCAAAGAAAAAATGCCCGATATAAGTCAGACAGAATTATTAGCTAAAATTGAATGGAACCAGAATATTCATTTAAATGAAAATATAGCGCGTACCAATAATTTTTTAAAATTTGTAGAAGACAAGACTGTAGAAAATTCTGCTCTGATCGGTCAGCAACAATTTCTTTTAAATTCGGAAAAAGAACAAACCTCTTCGGAATCTGAAATATATTTCCGTGTTCTTCTACCTGAAAATCTCGAGGAAATGAAAAAAATTACACGTCGATATTTTAATGATAAATATCCTGATGCTATCGTAACATTTTCTCCTGTAGGTACGATTTTCGAACGGATATTTGTTACGGGAGAGCCAGATTTAACGATCGAGTATTATACACGTGAAACCGATAAAGTGCCGACATCAGAAAATATAAGATCAATAAAGAAATACCTGGTTAAAGAAACCGGATATATTCCGGACGGAATATCTTTTCAGAAACAATTGAATCTGCATATCGATAAAGAACGATTGTTATTATATAATATATCCTATAATAATATATATCAAATATTAAAGTCATCTTTCAAGGGGAATGAAATTACACTATTGAGATCTTATCAGCAGTATTTACCTATTATGTTGGGGGGAGATGAGAATAAGGTCGAGGATGTTATTAATAATACATTGATATCGGTGAATGGTAGTAATCAGGTTCCGTTGAGTTCTTTTGTCAGTATTTCACAGTCGGAAGATGTAAAAACAATTGTTGCAGGTCGTAATGGCGAATATCTTCCTTTTAATTTTTATGATGTAAATGATCCCGAAGAGGTTGTGCGTACCGTAAAGAAAAATGTTACGGCAGATGATCAGTGGGATGTCGATTTTTCTGGTTCTTATTTTTCTAACCGAAAAATGTTGGGAGAACTTATGATCATTTTATTTATCTCAATTTTACTGATGTATTTTATTTTGGCTGCACAGTTCGAGAGTTTTATGCAACCGCTTATCGTGTTACTTGAGATTCCGATTGATATAGCAGCAGCTTTAGGATTACTGATTATTTTGGGGCATAGTCTTAATCTTATGTCGGCTATCGGTATTATTGTGACATGTGGTATAATTATTAACGATAGTATTCTGAAAGTTGATATAATGAATCAGTTGAGACGGAGTGGAATGAGATTGATGGATGCTATTCATGAGGCAGGTCGTCGGCGACTTAACGCTATATTAATGACCAGTCTTACTTCAATCGTGTGTATGGCTCCCTTATTATTCAGTCACGATATGGGTTCTGAACTTGAAAAGCCATTGGCTTTAGCAACAATAGGAGGAATGGTTATCGGAACGCCAGTCAGTCTGTTCGTTGTTCCTTTGGTTTATTGGTGGATATATCGGAAAAAAGAAAACTTCAGGAATGATAAATGAACATAGTATTTTTTGTAAAATGAGAGATGTGGTTATAAAAAGATTTTTTATTATATCGGTTTCATTAAGCCTTTTTTTTGTGAATACTTATTCACAAATGAAACTGGATCTGCAACAAAGTATCATGTTAGCAAAAGATAGTTCGTTACAGGCATTCCGTACTCAGAATTTATATCTTTCGAGTTATTGGGAATATCGTTCTTATAAAGCAGGGCGTTTGCCTTCGCTTACATTGAAAACAACTCCGATACAGTATAATCGTGATTTTACAAAACGTTACGATTATGAGAGTAATATCGATGTTTATCGTAAACAACAATCATTGTACTCTTATGGGAATTTATCGATAAGTCAAAATCTCGATTTTACCGGAGGTACTTTTTTTATCGATTCAGAATTGGGGTATATGCGTAATTTTGGTGAAAATACTTATTCTCAGTTCACTACTGTGCCTTTTCGTATCGGTTATTCTCAATCATTATTCGGCTTTAACAGTTTTAAATGGGAGAGGAAAATAGAACCATTAAAATATGAGAAAGCTAAACGTCAATATATTTATAACTCGGAGGAAATTGCTGAAACGGTTATTAATTATTTCTTTAATCTGGCAATGGCTCAAGTTGAGTATGATATGGCCTTGGATAATGTAGCTTCTTCCGATACACTGTATAAAATCGGTGAGAGCCGGCATGGTATTGCGGCTATTTCACGGGCTGATTTGCTGACATTGAAGTTGGAAGCTGTAAATGCACGTAATACATTAAAAAATACAGAGATAAGCTTGAAACGGGCCATGTTTAATTTCGTATCTTATCTGAATATGGATAAAGAGACGATCGTTAAACTTACACTTCCGGATAGACCACGTGATATCGATATCGATGCTGACGACGCATTGAGATATGCAAAAGAAAATAATCCTGATTTTCTTTCGTATAAACAAGAGATTCTCGAGGCTGAAAGGGAAGTGGATCGTACTCGTAAAAGTTCAACGTTCGATGCTAGTATTTATGCAAGTGTTGGATTCAATCAAGTAGCAAGTAATTTCACCGGTTCTTATCATCATCCTTTACAACAAGACATCGTAAGTATAGGTCTAACCATTCCAATTATTGATTGGGGTGTTAGAAAAGGTCGGGCTAATATGGCTAAAAATACGTTGAATGTCACTAAAATTTCTGTACAACAGAAAATTTTGCAAATGGAACAGGATGTAATTATGACTGTGAATGATTTCAATATACAAAAAGACCTTATAGGAAGTGCTGAGGAGGCTTTAGAATTAGCTAATCTTGCATATGAATCGACGAGGGAACGTTTTATTATTGGAAAATCGGATATAAATAGTCTCACAATGGCTCTCTCGAGGCAAAAAGAAGCTCGAAAAAATTATATCTCTGCATTGCAGAATTATTGGTTGAGCTATTATAAAATTAGAAAAATGACATTGTTCGATTTTGAAGAGCAGCGTATGCTTTCCGATTCATTTGACGAAATGATGAACATTCATAGATGAAATATCCATTTAAAATATCGTCTTTTTCTGTTATACTGGCTTTTGTGTGTCTTACATTGGTTGGGGTGGCTTTTATACCAAAATTGGCTATAAAATTATCTCCTTCACAATCTTATCCTCAGCTAAGCATCGGATTTAGTATGTATGGATCATCTTCTCGTATCGTAGAAAAGGAGGCGACTTCGAAATTAGAGGCTATGATGGCCCGAATGAGAGGAATTCAGGGTATTTCATCTGTCTCCGGCAATGGTTGGGGCAATATTACGATACGTTTCGACGAACATACTGACATGGATGTGGCGAGATTCGAAGCCTCGACAATTATTCGGCAGAGTTGGGGGCAATTACCTGCAAATGTTTCATATCCGCAAATATCTTTAAGTCGTTCGGATGAAAATGCAAATCTTCCGTTTATAAGCTATACGATTAATGCTCCGGTAAATTCTTTTCTGATACAACAATATACCGAAAAAAATATAAAAACGAAACTGGCGCAATTAGAAGGGGTTTATCGTGTTGATGTGAGTGGTGCTACGCCTATGGAATGGCGCTTAGAATATGATTATAAACAGTTAGAGACTTTAGGCCTTACTGTATCGGATATACAGACTGCAGTTTCTAATTATATGAAAAAAGAATTTTTAGGAACTGTCTCTTTTTCAGATGTAGGTAGCAAGGATCATTGGATAAGGCTGGCTCTTGCGGCTGATAATGATGAAATGAAAATTGAGGATGTTCAAAATATATTAATAGCTAACAGAGCGGGTAAACTTATTAAGTTGGGGGAATTGGTAGAAGTAAATCATGTAGAAGTACAGCCCCATAGTTATTATCGTATCAATGGATTGAATTCAATATATTTATCTGTTGTAGCTGATGAAAATGCAAATCAGCTCGAATTGGGTAAAAAAGTAAAAGAGCTGATCGTAAGCATTCAATCGGAATTACCTTCCGGTTATGAAATACATTTGAGTTATGATGCAACCGATTATTTAAAAGATGAATTAAATAAAATTTATTTCCGTACGGGATTAACATTGCTAATCTTATTAATTTTTACTTTATTAGCTTATCGCAATTTAAAATATACATTATTAATTTCGGTTTCGTTGTTTATAAATTTATCGATTGCTTTTATATTTTATTATCTTTTAGGTTTCGAAATACAACTTTATTCATTGGCCGGTATTACGATTTCCCTTACTCTTATGATCGATAATACGATCGTTATGTCCGATCAAATTATCAGGCGTGGGAATATGAAAGCTTTCGTGGCGATTTTTACTGCTACTTTGACTACAATCGCTTCATTATCTATAATTTTCTTTTTAGATGAAAAATTAAAATTAAATCTTATTGATTTTGCAGGAGTCATCATTGTTAATCTGATTATTTCGATTTTAATCGCTTTATTTCTTGTCCCGGCAATTCTTGATAAATTACCTATTGGCGTTACTTCAAAAAATAGATGTAAATATCGTCGTTTTGGAACATTTTTATTAAAGTATAGGCTTGCTTTTAATCGTTTCTATGAGTTGTTCTGCTGTTTTATATGGAAATGGAGGGGGATTGTTGTTGTATTAATTATTTTGGCATTTGGTCTTCCTGTTTTTTTATTGCCTGATAGGATATATACCGAGAAAGAAAAAAATCATTGGGTAGAATTTTATAATATAACGTTAGGTAATCAAAAGTATATCGAAAAGATTAAGCCTGTTGTCGATAAAGTTTTGGGAGGTACTTTGCGTCTTTTCATGCAAAATGTATATAACGGGTCGTATTTTTCCGATCGAAAAGAAACGTCTCTCTATATAACAGCGACTCTACCGAATGGCGCAACAATTGATCAGATGAATACGATTATCAGAAGAATGGAAAATTACATTAGCCAGTATCCTGAAATAAAACAATTTCAAACATCGATCGATGGTGCAAGAAGAGCGAATATTAATGTTTTGTTTAAAAAAGAATATCAGAATACAGGGTTTCCTTATCGTTTAAAGAATGAGATAATTAGCAAATCCATTAAAATAGGAGGAGGAAGTTGGGGAGTATATGGTGTGGGAGACGGCTTTAGTAATGATGTTCGTGAAACTTCTGGCCAATATGGAGTGAATTTTTATGGTTATAATTATGATGAACTATATTTATGGGCTGAGCGATTTAAAAGAAAACTTCTTGATTATCGAAGGATAAAAGACGTCACTATAGATACAGAAAGAAGTTATTATAAAGATGATTATGAGGAATATTTATTTAATCTTGATAAATCCCGAATGGCAGAAGAGGGCATAGAACCTTATGAATTGTTTAATGCACTGAACACGGCGTTTGCCAGAGGTACAGATATCGGGCATTTATATCTCGAATCTGGTATAGAAAATATAGTTTTATACCCTCGTCAGTCGTATGAATATAATATTTGGGATTTGTACCATATTCCCTTGCGTATAAAAGATAAAGAATATAAATTATCGGAATTGGCAACTGTCATCAAAGAAAAATCTCCACAGAATGTATCGAAAGTAGACCAACAGTATTATTTGTACCTTTCTTTTGATTATATCGGATCATATGATCAGGCAAATAGGATGTTAGAAGAAAATATAAAAGAATTTAGGAAGCAGTTACCGATGGGCTATACGGTTTCAGAAAGAAATTGGAGTCTCTGGGGTGAAAAAGGAATGGGACAATACTGGTTATTATTTATTATATTCGTAATAATATACTTTGGTACTAGTATTTTATTTAATTCTTTAAAACAGCCCTTTTATATTCTTTTTGTAATCCCGATTGCCTATATCGGAGTATTTCTAACTTTTTATCTATTTCAGCTTAATTTCGATCAGGGTGGTTTCGCTTCATTCGTTCTTTTATCGGGTATTACGATAAATGCCAATATTTATATATTAGATGAGTATAACAATATACGAGCGAGGTATCCGGGAATTATTCCGTTAAAGGCATATATTAAGGCTTTTAATCATAAAATAAGGCCAATATGTCTTACTGTAATATCTACCGTATTGGGATTTATCCCATTTTTGATAGGGACATCGAAAGAGGCATTTTGGTTTCCTTTGGCGGCAGGAACTATTGGGGGGCTTATGATGGGATTCATAGCGACAGTTTTGTTTCTGCCGTTATTTATGGGTGTGGCACGGAAAAATACAAAGGGAAAAAGCTAAAGTACTTTTTCCCTTTTGTATAGTTTTTAAGTATATTATAATCTTTCACAGGCCTTTAACCAAAGTGTACAACTGGCATCACTGGGCATACGCCAGTCCCCTCTGGGGGAGAGGCTGACCGAACCTACTTTAGGACCGTCTGTTAAACAAGATCTTTTGAATTGTTGGTTAAAAAATCTTCTGAAAAAAGTTTTCATCCATTTAAGAATAGTGTCATCGGAAAATTCCTTGGAAAAAACTTCTTGTGCCAGAAAGAATATTTTGGAAGGAGTGAAACCATTACGTAAAAAATGATATAGAAAGAAATCATGTAATTCGTACGGTCCTACAAGATCTTCTGTTTTTTGTATGATATTATCTTCCTTATCAGCTGGTAAGAGTTCGGGACTTATAGGAGTTTCTGTAATATCCAGTAATGTCTCTTTTATTTTCGTATCTTTCTCTTGTAATGCTACCCATTTTACAAGATATTTAACCAGCGTTTTGGGAATGCTGCTGTTAACACCGTACATCGACATGTGATCTCCATTATAAGTCGCCCATCCGAGAGCCAACTCCGAGAGATCACCGGTACCTATAACTAATCCGTTTGTTTGGTTAGCGATATCCATAAGTATTTGCGTACGTTCCCGGGCTTGAGAATTTTCATAGGTAATATCATGAATATCGACATTATGGCCTATATCTTTAAAATGTTGTATACAAGCTTTTTGGATATTAATCTCACGTATTGTTACCCCTAATTGTTGCATGAGATTTAATGCGTTACGGTAAGTACGGTTTGTAGTACCGAATCCCGGCATTGTTACAGCGACGATACGTTTGTGAGGGATTGATAGCATATCGAATGTTTTAATGCATACTAATAAGGCAAGAGTCGAGTCGAGCCCTCCTGAAATTCCCACGACGACAGTATCGGCGTGTGTATGCTGTATTCGTTTTGCCAATGCGAAAGATTGCATGTTCAGTATTTCTTCACATCTTTCGTATAAGCATTTGTCATTTTCAGGAACAAAAGGTTGTCGAGAGAATTTTCGATTCAGGGGTGTTAATTCTACTGTTTTTAATTCGAATGGTATTTTTTTACAGAAATTATTATCTCCTGTACCAAGGGTAAAGTCTCCATTTAATTTTCTGTCGTGTAATAATTTATCAATATCTATTTCAGTGTAAATAATCTGTTCTTTTAATGAAAAGCGTTCGCTTTGAGCCAAAATGTTTCCATTTTCGGCGATAATTCCATTTCCTGAAAAAACAATATCGGTAGAAGATTCTCCGAAGCCTGCCGAAGCATAAAGATAGCTGGTTATACACCGGGCAGATTGTTGTTTGATGAGAGATATGAGGTAATCATGTTTCCCGATAAGTTCGTTACTAGCAGAAAGGTTAATGATAAGATTTGCTCCTTGCATACAGAGTTGTGAACTCGGAGGAACAGGCATCCACAAATCTTCGCATATTTCAATGCCTATATTTAATTCTTTATATGTAAATAGCAAATCTTTCCCGAAAGGGACTTCCTGACCACAAAAAAATATTGTAGTTGATTTTGAAGCTAATGAAGAAGAAAACCACCGTTTTTCGTAAAATTCTTTGTAATTGGGGAGGTAAGTTTTGGGGATTAAACCTAATATTTTCCCGCTTTGAAACGCAACGGCAGTATTAAAAATTTTGTCTTCATGAGCGACGGGTATGCCTATGATGCATAGCATTTTATTGTCTTTCTGTGACTCGATCAATTCTTTTAAAGCATTTTCTGCTTCTTTGAGAAGAAAAGATTGTCCGAAAAGATCGCCGCAAGTATATCCGGTTACCGACAGTTCTGGGAAAGCCAATATTTGTATACCCATATTGTTCGCTTTTTCAATTATATGGTGTATCTTTTTAACATTGAAAGTACAATCGGCAACTTGTACTTCGGGTATGGCTGCGGCAACTTTAATAAATCCGTGATTCATGATTGTATGTATTTTACATATACAAAAGTATAAAAATTGTCGTGCTTGTAACTGTCGATAACAGGAAAATATGAAAAATATACGGTTTTTTGTGATATAATATTTTTATGAAGTCGGGCTATTATTTACCTTTGTAAAAAATTTAAAATCAGAAAAACAGATGAAACGGTTTTCTTATGTAGTAGCATCATTGCTTTTATGCGTTTGCGCCCAAGTATATGCAAAAACACCCACTTTAAAAGAAATTGTGAATGGGGAATATCGTACCGAAGGTGTTCCGGCTTATTATCCCTTGAGTGACGGGCTACATTATTTGCAGAAAAGTAAAGATGGGGCTATGATTATTAAATACGCGTATAAAACAGGTAAACCGGTAGATACTTTATTTAATGCGAAAAAGGCTAGAGAATGTCCTTTTAAGAAATTCGATGGTTATACGTTGAGTAAAGATGAGAAAAAGATTATGTTATATACCGATGTCGAACCGATATATCGTAGGTCGTTTAAGGCTAATTATTATACTTTCGAAATAAAACGAAATCTTGTAAAACCGCTTTCTGATAATGGAAAACAACAAATTGCGACCATGTCGCCCAATGGTCGTATGGTTGCCTTCGTAAGGGACAATAACATATATCTGAAAAAACTCGATTATGATACAGAGTCGGCTGTTACAACCGACGGAGTGAAAAATAAAATTATTAATGGTGCGACAGACTGGGTGTATGAAGAAGAGTTTGCGTTGACGAATACGCTTACCTGGTCATCGGATAGTGAGGTGTTGGCTTTTGTGAAATTCGATGAAAGTATGGTTCCGGAATATTCAATGCAAATGTTCGAAGGCATGTGTCCGTCATTGAAGCAGTATGCACTGTATCCTGGAGAGTTCAGGTATAAATATCCGGTAGCGGGAGAAAAGAACTCGGAAGTAGGAGTATATTCGTATACGGTAGATACACGTCAGGTAAAAAAATTGAATGTACCTCTCGAAAGCGAAGGTTATATCCCTCGTATATGTTTTACCGAAAATGCCGAACAGTTAGCAGTAATGACATTTAACCGTCATCAGAATCATTTTCGTATATTCGGAGTAAATCCCAAATCGGGAGTAAGCAAATTATTGATTCAGGATCAGAGTAAAACATGGATCGATCCTGATAATAAAGATTATATTACTTTTTATCCTGATTTTTTTGTTTTTGCATCTGAAAAAGATGGGTATCGTCATCTTTATCAATACACCCTTACCGGAAATTTGATTAGACAATTAACAAAAGGTGATTGGGATGTAACAGCATATCTGGGGTACGATGGAAAAGGGGCATTCTATTATCAGGCAGCAACTGAGGGCCCTTTATATCGTTCGATTTACAAAGTGGATACCAAAGGTAAAGTGACCAAACTTTCTACCCGAAAAGGTACGAATAACGCGATATTCAATCCCGGTTGTACTTATTTCGTAAATAATTACAGCAGTGTTGAAACCCCATTACTTGTAACGGTAAACGATGCAAAAGGAAAAGAAATAAGGGTATTACAAGACAACAAAAGTTTAAAAGATAAATTGTCTTCGTTGCAATATTCGCATAAGGAGTTCTTTACATTTAAAAATGAAGTCGGTATTAGTCTCAATGGGTATATAATGAAACCCGTAAATTTCGACCCATCGAAAAAATATCCGGTATTGATGGTACAATATAGTGGCCCTGCATCGCAGATGGTTACAGATAGTTGGTCTTTTGACTGGGAGCAATATCTTACGGCAAACGGTTATATTGTTGCCTGTGTCGATGGGCGTGGAACCGGTGGCAGGGGTGCTGAATTTACAAAATCGATTTATTTAAAATTGGGAATTCTCGAATCACAGGATCAAGTTTCTGCCGCTAAATATCTTGCGTCGTTAGATTATGTAGATGGTAATAATATTGCTATATGGGGTTGGAGTTTTGGAGGATATAATACTCTTATGTCGATGGTATCGTCGTCGGGGGTATTTAAAGCGGGTGTAGCTATTGCCCCAGTGACCGATTGGAGGTATTATGATTCTATTTATACCGAGCGTTATATGCGTACTCCCAAAGAAAATATGGAGGGTTATTTGGCATCATCTCCGGTAGAGAAGGCTGCTGATTTTTCGGGTAATTTGTTGATCATAGCCGGTACAGCCGACGATAATGTGCATTATCTGAATACATTACAATTCAGTGAGGCAATGGTACAGGCTAATAAACAATTCGATATGCAGATATATACTAACCGTAATCATAGTATATATGGTTGTAATACCCGTATGCATTTATATACTAAAGTTTGTGATTTTTTGAATATGCATTTGAAATAAGCATATTATCGAAAGAATTTTATAAAGATAGGCACATCTTTTATTTAAAAGATGTGCTTTCTTATGTTGCCTGGAATTAGGAATAAATAAAAAAACTGTTAATAATAGAGTATTTATTGTTTTATCCGTAAAATAAATGCAAATTAGCTGTGCTATACCAATGAATATTTTTTACAGAACTTAAGATGCATGGAAATGGTTTTAAATAAATGAATTGCTGGATTATGCATTATTATTAGATATCATAAGTGCATTATAATAAGATGAAGAAAGATAAGAAGATATATAGTAGAGATTTTATCTCTTTACAGTCGATTGGTCTATTCCCTGTTTTACTGATCATGTTATTGAATAATTTTATTTCTGAAGTGCAGGTAGTAAGGCTTTCGATGGTATTTGGAGTGTTGGGATTACTTGTTTTAATGTACCGGTGGTCTGTACATCGTATTCACGATTATATGGGCTTGGTCGGAATGTTGTCATTATTCCTCTTTGCTGTAATAAAAATATTGTTTTACGATGTCATGTTTATGGTATCTAATACAGTATCTATATGTGTATTGTTGATTATAAATCTTATAATAGTAAGAGATCTGCGTAGTTTGTTCCTTTCATTTATACTTAGGAAAAAATTGTTGTTGCAGACGATGAAACATACAACATATGAGTTTTATTATATGTCGGGAATATTATTATATATTTTAAGTTTTTATGTGGCATTACTCATCGTTTTTAATTCCGACGGTCGTGAACTATATCCTAAAACATACGCATTTCTTAACTATTATCTCGACTTGATATTATTAGGGGCATTTTTCTTGTATGAATATGTGCGTATGAGAATGCTTAATACTTGTTTCAAAAATGAAATATGGCTTCCTGTAATTGATAGTAAGATGCGCGTGAGCGGATGTATCGAGCGCAATCAAAGCATTAGTGCTGGTGATACTTTCATGCATCCTCATGTGCGTATAATCGTAATGCATAATGAGAATTTTTATCTTTGTCAAACGAAGAATACGGATGGTTTGTTAGATGGAGGTGTTGATACTCCTTTTTCAGAAGATATATTTTATGAAGAAACTTCGGAAAACTGCATCAGGCGTCTCACCGATGAGCGTATAAAGGGAAAATTTACCCGGCATAAGTTAATTACGACAGTATATCATACCCAAAAAATAAAACGTCTCGTGATGTTATATGTTATTTATTTGGAAGATGAAAAAGAGATAACTACAAGTAATATTTCTGAAGGGCGTTTTTGGTCGGTAGGACAAATTGAACAAAATCTCGGTCAGAATATTTTTAGTCCTTGTTTCGAACAGGAATTCGAATTTATCAAAAATACAATTTTACTTGCCATGCGTTATAAAAATCGTGGATTGGTTGCGAAATGAAAGCTGAAATAATAACCATATTAGGCCCTACGGCATCGGGTAAGACTTCTTTGGCTGTAGCTTTAGCTTCGAGGCTGAATACCGAGATTATCAGTGCCGATTCGAGGCAGATTTACAAACGTATGGATATCGGTACTGGTAAAGATCTGAAGGAATATGTTTATAATGGCAAAAATGTACCTTATCATTTGATAGATATATGTGAACCTGGGTATAAATATAATCTGTACGAGTATCAGCGGGATTTTAAGTTGGCTTATTATTCGATCGTGAGCAAGGGAAAGATACCTGTATTATGTGGAGGTACGGGATTGTATATAGAGACTGTTCTTAAAGGATATGCAATGCCTCAGGTTCCGGAGAATAAGAAACTTCGTGAACGGTTACAGAATAAATCGCTTGAAGAACTCGAATCGATTTTACGAGGATATAAAACCCTTCATAATAAGACTGATGTAGATACCTGTAAAAGGGCTATAAGAGCTATTGAAATAGAAGAGTTTTATCGGTTGCAACCTCCTGAAAAGATGAACAATAAACCGCTGGAAAGCCTCATTATCGGAGTAAATATAGATAGGGATAAACGCCGTGAAAAAATATCGGAAAGATTACGTATCCGACTCGAAGAAGGAATGATCGATGAAGTAAAAGCTTTATTGGCTGATGGAATTCCTGCCGAAGATTTGATATATTACGGACTGGAATATAAATATCTTACCGAATATATTATAGGTATCTCGACATATCAGGAGATGATCGTGAAATTAGAAATTGCCATCCATCAGTTTGCCAAAAGACAGATGACGTGGTTCCGGGGAATGGAAAGAAGAGGTTTTGATATTCATTGGATCGACGCATTTCTACCTGAGGAAGAAAAGGTTGAAAAAATATTGGAATTGATTGAGAAAACAGGTACAGAGACACTGAGGGCAAGTCAGTAAAGAGACTGGAAAAGTCAATCGAATCGAATGTATCTCTGTACCCTTTTCAATTATAGGTTGCTATTCTGTAAATATGATTATCTCATTAGAACGTTATCGATTGTTTATTGTTCAGCGAACTCTTTTAATTAAGTCTTAATTTGAATTACACGTTTTAAGAGAATGCTAGGAATATATTGTATATTTGCACGGATTTTTTTAATCTGTATCGAGTTATGCCGCCATACCTGAATAATTTCAAGAAAAATTATATCTCATTATTAAAATTGGGATTTCCTATCATGATAGGCCAGTTGGGCATTATCGTTGTAGGATTTGCCGACAATATTATGGTTGGACATCATACTGCTGAGGAATTGGCTGCCGCCTCTTTTGTAAATAATCTATTTAATCTTCCTCTATTATTCGGTTTGGGTTTTTCATTGGGGCTTGTTCCTGTGATTGGATCATTGGTTGGTAAAGGCCAGATTCTTAAAGCAGGACAGATGTTAAGATTTAGTCTGATTGCGAATGTCTTTTTATCAGCCTTTTTAATCGCAGTTATGATAGCTGTTTATTTTAATATTGAGAAAATGGGACAACCCGAATCGTTGTATCCTCTCATAAGACCGTATTTCTTGATACAGTTGTCGGGTCTTGTTTTTGTAATGCTATTCAACTCTTTTAAACAATTTGCTGATAGTATAATGGATACGAAACTCTCGATGTATATTCTTATTTCGGGAAATGTTTTGAATATTATCGGCAATTATGCTCTTATTTACGGCCATTTCGGATTGCCGGAGTTGGGATTATTAGGAGCCGGAATATCTACATTTATATCGCGTATATTTAATTTATTGCTTTTTATTTATATTTTTTTCTTTACTACGAGATATAATCGTTTTAGAATAGGATTTTATCGGGTGAAATCTTCGGGAGGAAGTTTGTCTTTATTGTTCAGATCAGGAACTCCTATTGCGTTACAAATGGGGATGGAAACAGGAGCTTTCAACCTTAGTGTTATTATGATGGGGTGGTTTGGTACAGCTGCACTGGCAGCGCACCAGGCTGTCGGAACTTTTACGACAATCGGTTTTATGTTGTATTACGGAATCGGATCTGCGATTACCATACTGATAAGCAATGCAAATGGAGCCGGCCGGCAATCTGAAATAAATAATATTGCTAAAGCGGGTTTTCATATTATTACAGTTATGTCATTGTCTATTGCCACATTAATGTTTTTATTACGTAACCATATCGGATATCTTTTTACCGATTCGGTTGAAGTGAATAAAATCGTTGCTTTATTGGTAATCCCGACAATAGTATATCAATTCGGTGATGGATTACAGGTAGCTTATGCAAATGCATTACGTGGAATTGAAGATATGAAACCGATGGCTGTAATTGCATTTATAAGTTATTTTATTATTTGTCTTCCTTGCGGATATTTATTCGGTTGTATATTACAAGCAGGTCCGGTCGGTATATGGTGGGGATTTCCTATAGGATTAACTGTCGCAGGTATTCTTTTTTATACGAGATTTCGGTTTATGGTTCGGAGAAATCGTTTCGGGGTTCGAAATAGTTGATAATTTTTTGTTTTTAGTTCAGATTTAATGATTAACTTTAATGATTGAAAATGATATTTTCATTAAGTCATCACATAAAATTATTAAAGTGTAAACTTGCAGTCTGAATTAAAAGCTATGAAAAAAACATCAAAATTAAAAACCTTTGTTTTTATAGCATCGGTTTTGTTTTCATGCACATTATCTTTTGGTAATTCTTCTGATAAAAAGCTACGATCTGGTTTTGTTATACCTCCCGATTCGATAAAAACTTCGGTTTATTGGTATTGGATATCCGGTAATGTTTCGGAAGAAGGAGTAATTAAAGATTTAGAATCCATGAAAAAGGCCGGTATAAACCGGGCTTATATTGGAAATATAGGATTAACTCCGTCAGAGGCTCCTGTGGGAAAAGTAAAGCTGTTCAGTGATGAATGGTGGAAGATAACACATGCAGCTTTAAAAAAAGCGACTCAATTGAGTATCGAAATCGGTATGTTTAATTGTCCCGGCTGGAGTCAGGCAGGAGGACCGTGGATTACTCCCGATAAATCGATGCGTTATTTATCATCTACGAAAGTAAGAGTAACAGGAGGTAAAAAAATAACAATAGATTTACAAAAACCTGGCAAAGATTTTCAGGATGTGAAAGTTCTTGCTTATCCTTATCCTTTATCTTCAGATTCAGTTATTTCAATAAAAAACTCTGAGATAATTTCATCATCGGGCCAGATGGAAAATATTGCAGCTCTGATCGATGAAGATCGCAAAACCGAACTTATTTTCCCTAAAGACAAGTCGTTTAGCGTAGATATTCGGGCTCCTAAAAATATTACAGTGAGAAGTTGTGGTATTTATACCAGTCATCGTACTCGCGTTAAAGTAACATTGCAGGCATGGGAAAATAACAGATATCTAACTTTAAAAGAGTTCTGGGTAGATCGTACGAATGCCGAATTGTGTGTTGGGTTCGAACCTTATGCCCCGGTTATCGTTACGTTGCCTGAGACGAATTCTGATAAGTATCGCTTTATATTTTCACAAATCGACGGAGGAAGCGGTATTTCCGAGATCGAATTGTCGGCATGTCCTTTGATCGAACGCTATGCAGAGAAATCTTTAGCTAAAATGTTTCAGTCTCCATTACCTTACTGGCATGAGTATATGTGGGAACGACAGGGTGAACCGAACTCGACTTCGGGAATAATCGATCCTAAAATGATCCTCGATATTACTGATTGTCTTAATGGAAATGAATTGACATGGACGGCGCCTTCGGGTGAATGGCAGATAGTAAGATATGGAATGTTACCGACAAGAGTTGAAAATAGTCCTGCAGCACCAGAAGGGACCGGATTGGAGGTTGATAAAATGTCTTCTGCATATTTACAACATCATTTCGATTCTTTTTTGGGAAAAATAATGCAAAAAATTCCGGCTGAAGACCGTAAATCGCTAAAAGTTTCCGTTTCGGATAGTTATGAAAAGGGAGGCCAGAATTATACCGATACATTTATAGAAGATTTTATAAAACGTTATGGCTATGATCCGCTTCCTTTTTTCCCGGTATTCGAAGGTATGGTGGTGGAAAGCAGAGATATTTCCGATCGTTTTTTATGGGATTTAAGGCGAATGGTTGCCGATAACCTTGCTTATGAACATATTGGTGCAATGAAAAAAATTGCCCATAAATATGGTCTGAAACTTTGGCTCGAAAATTACGGGCATTGGGGATTTCCCGGTGAATTTCTCCAATATGGAGGACAGTCTGATGAAGTGAGTGGCGAATTCTGGAGTGAAGGCTCTTTAGGTGATATCGAAAACAGAGCAGCTTCGTCTTGTGCCCATATATACGGTAAGCCTCAGGTTTCGGCCGAATCGTTTACTTGTGCCGGATCTCCATTTGCGAGATATCCTTCTGTAATAAAGCCAAGAGGCGATCGTTTCTTTGCTGAAGGTATAAATAATACGTTGTTACATGTTTATATATCTCAGCCCGATGATACGGCTTTACCGGGTTTGAATGCTTGGTTTGGAACGGAGTTTAACCGAAATAATACTTGGTTTTCTCAAATCGATTTGTTTATAAATTATTTGAAGAGGTCCAATTATATGCTGCAGCTGGGAGTAAATGTTGCCGATGTCGCTTATTTTATCGGAGAAGACGCTCCTAAAATGACGGGCGTTGCTGATCCGGTTTTACCTGAGGGATATCAGTTCGACTATATAAATAGTGAAGTTATATTAAATCGTTTAACAGTAAAAGACGGTTTACTTACTCTTCCACACGGAGTGAGTTATCGCATATTGGTACTTCCTAAACAAGAAACCATGCGTCCCGAATTGTTAGAAAAGTTAAGGCAGTTGGTTTATGACGGAGCTGTGATATTGGGTCCTCAGCCAAAGCGTTCTCCGAGTCTTCAGAATTATCCCGAAGCAGATATGAAAATTCAACAAATAGGCGAGGAGTTATGGAATGGAATTTCGGAAGAAAAACGGTATAAAAAAGTGGGGAAAGGAATGGTAATGTGTGGAATGGAAATGACTGAAGCTCTTGAGGTGATCGGGTGTGTTCCTGATTGTAAAATTACGTCGGGTATTCCTGTGAATTATTGTCACCGTACACTGGGAAATACCGATATATATTTCTTGACAAACCAAAGTAATAATGCCGTCGAGTTTGATGCTTCTTTCAGAAATGTCGGTAAGCAGCCCGAATTGTGGGATGCTGTTAGCGGAACTATGCGGATACTTCCATCTTTCAACCGATCCGAAAGAACAACGTTGGTTCCTTTAAAACTTGCACCTTATGAGAGTACTTTTATCGTATTTAATAAGAGACAGCATAAAAAAAATTCTTTATCTGATGGTAATGCAAATTTTCCGAAACCAAAGATAATTGCTGAAATGAATTCACCTTGGAAACTTTCATTTGAAAAAGGTCGTCGAGCTCCTTCGGATATAATCGAATATCGCGCTTTGGAAGATTTATCTCTTTCTGCCAATGATAGCATTCGTTATTTTTCGGGAACAGTAACCTATACTTCAGCTTTTAATATCGATGCCGTTCCCCGAAATGGCCGTACTTATATCGATCTAGGGGACGTTGCTGTAATGGCGAAAATATGGATAAACGACCGTTATGTCGGTGGAGTATGGACAACACCTTATCGTATCGATATTTCCGAATATTTGCATAAAGGTGAAAATCAGGTAAAAATAGAGGTTGTGAATACCTGGGTGAATCGTTTAATAGGTGATAGCGGTTTACCGGAAAATGAAAGGGAGACATATTGTCCGGTTAATACATGGAAACCGGATTCGAAATTGCAAAAATCGGGTTTAATAGGTCCCGTAGTCATTGAGAATTTCGACTATATCAGAATTAAGTAAATTCGATCGTTTTCATAAAAAAAGCACCATAGAAAATGGTGCTTTTTTTATGAAAATATATTTTATTTCTTATACAGAACTTTTGTAGAATATGAAGTCTGCGGGGTAGAGATTTTTAGAATATATGTTCCATTATTTTCTATGGGAATACGTACAAGATCGGAACAATCGGATGTAATACTAACCAAACAACCCAATGTTGTATAAAGATTTATCGATGATCCTTTAGGCAAATTCCCAACAACAATTGCTCCGCTTTCTGTTGTCACAGGATATTTCGTATTATCGATCTTTTCAGTCTCTATAGAAGTGAGCGACTCGTCATACCAGGCATTATCCATAAATTGCACGCGATTGTCGATCCATTCATTCAGGTAGTTTATTTCTTCTTCATAGGTTTGTCCTACGAAATAGTTGGGCCATACCTGATTTCCTAAAAGATTCCATGCTTGGAAATTACGGTCGGCAGCACCTTCTTGATTCAGTACATTAGTAAGAGAATCGATGGTATGGGCAATGCCCTCGTCAGAATATACTTCGTTTCGGTATTTCGTCCAACGGGTTTTCAATTCTTTCACATAGGCGGGGTCTCTCATAAGTTTTTCCCACCAGAAGGGTACTAATTGATCGTCGTTATTGCTATTGGTTTCATTAAATTCGTACATCCATGTATCATAACGTTCGGCACCATAATAGTTTGCATTTCCGAAACCGAGATTCATATCCCAAAGAGACATTTTGAAGAGAGGATCTACGCTGTCGCGTTTTTTATACAAATTCGTACTTAGGCGATATCCGTCGTTATTATGAGAGAACTCTGTCGAAAGCATGTAATCGATAAATGAAGTGACATCGATATATTTACGGTATCCCGTTTCCGGGTCTTTAAAATTGTCCGAAGCCAAAGCTTTCTCGAATGCATCGATGTGTCCATGAATATAATTTTTTTGAGCTTCGGTCAAATCATCGATTTCCGGAGATTTATACTGGAATGAAATGTATTTGTTCGTAATTTCTTTACCATTTGCTTTCGGATGATATTTCGACTGGTAAACAGCTTCGTCAGGACGGTCTATCTCGAGGTGATATCCCCCGGTTAAAGCATCTCCTGAATCGCCGGGATCTCCGATATTTATTCGTTTTTCCCCTTCTCTAACTCTTTCTGAGAATGTAAATACACCGTAATAGATTCCGTCGAGAATGAGTTCGCAAAATTTACCGTTGGGAACGTAATCGAAATAAGGGCGAGCCAATGTAAATGCTAACATATCACGGATTAATGTTTTATCGGCATACATGGCAAGGAGAGCCCAGTCGTTATCTTTTCCCATACCCAGAATAGATACTTTTTGCTTTTTCCCGTTAGCATCTTGGGGGCGTATGGCATAAGGTTTTTTCGCAGCCATATTGAATGAAGAATTTCCCCGGTATTTTATTCCTATATATCCGTCGTAATCGACTTTTTGATCGGGATGAGCTATTGTATCTCCATAGTTGAGTTTACCTTCTCCGTTATAAATAATCTTCATACGTACATTAATACGGTCTTCTTTCATGATCATCTGAGTGTTACCGTCTTTTTGAGTATTAATAAATACAATAGGAAGGTTGGTTTGAGTTAGTTTTACGTTCTTGTCTTTGTCGGGTTTATAGTTCCCCGATTCTTGTGCATTTACCAGTAAAGGGATACACAAAGAAAGTGTGAGTAATAAGTGTTTCATGAGTGGTATTTTATAATTTTTGATATGTGATGAACTTAAATTATGATATTAGGAGGAACCTTTCAGAATTAAAATATTAGATCGGATAACTGCTAAAATCAGAATAAATCGGTATATAGAGCACTTTAATAATAGATACAAATATATAAAATTATATAGAATATTTTTTTATATAGGATAAATATTAAATAATATCCGAAATCGAATTATAATTTATAGGCGATTCCGAGGGTAAAATATAAATTATACATTTTATAGGGGATTCCATTAAAGTTAGAAGGAAATACTGGAACCAGTCCCCAATCGAAATAACCTACGGCAGAAATATGACGGTTATAATTCCATCTTGCACCTATAGTTACACCCGAATCGATTGCTCGTAGATTATCCGAGAAATCAAAAGTTGCGTGTTCTACATTAATTTTTTCGCCGGTAGGTCCGCCGTTGCGGATGTATCCGTTTGAAGCGCTTCCTTTAAATTCCGGATCGAGTAAGAAAGAGACATAGGGGCCTCCATAAAAAATCCATTTCTCTATCGGCTGCCAAGTAGCCAGAAGAGGAATTCTCAAGTATCCGTTATTTACTTTAGTTTTATTTTTTCCGCTGAAAGTTCCGCTGAAAGTTCCTGTATTATCTCCTTCTCCCACGATTAAATAGGTATTCATATACTTTACATCGGCATTGATCGTCATACCTTTTGATCCTATCGATAGTCCGGTTGTGATCCCCCAGTTTATGTTTAGCCAACGGGTAAAATCTATTCCGGCGACAAGATTGGTTCCGGGACGATAAGAGTTTATTTTTCTTATTTCTTGGGGCAGAGGAATAGGAGAGGTTCCCCCTATCGTATAACCGACATATAAATAAGAATCCCAGTGTTTAAGTTCTTTTTTTAGTAATGACTGACTGTATGTGATCTGATATCCTAACGTAATAAGCAAAATGGATATGAATACTTTTTTTGATATATTGTTCATACTTTATCGGTTTTCATTAATTATATTTACTTCATCTACAACAAGGCGGCTGCCGACAGAACCTTCGTAGTGGTCGCCATAGAAACTCGATGAAAATACCACTGCCAGTTTATATTTATTTGTTTCGAAATCTATTTTTTCAGAAGTATATCCGTTTTGATATTCAAACGGAATATCGAAAGATACCATACCGTCTCCTTTCGACTGGTATAACATATCATCAGGCATCATCGCGATAGATACGATATTCTGATGATTTAGAATGTTGGTTCCGTCGAGTGTCATAAGATTCTCATCGGTTTTGTAAAATACCGCATATATGGCGCATTTATCTTTACGGTTGAGATTTATGTTCCCGTTAGGTTCGGTATAACCGTTTTCACCGGCTTTATATTTATAATAACCGACCATGCGTTGAGGAATTTCGGTATAAGGTTGTCCGAATTTTGTGCATAATAAAGGGTCTTTCATCGCGTCTTTAGGATCGAAAGTTCCTGAAAAAAGAGAACCTGCGACAATCGGTATAAATTGCTGACCGAGAATATTACCCGGGCCTTGTTGAGTTTCCAAAACAGCCGCTTTTCCACCTTTAATCACTTCACCGGGTTGGGTCGTGTAATGTACGGGATATTCGTCAGAGTTTTGATGAGTCGCATAAATAGCGGCGCCACGGTTGCTCGTATCCCAAAATGGAATTTCATTTTCTCCGTCATATTCGATGGGAGTTACGAAATGCTTGCGGGAATCGCTCACCCAATTATCAAATCCGTATCCGCTCAACGATACTTTGGTAAAAGTAATTTTATGAACTCTCGTATTTTTACCGTTATGAGAGGTGACGGTGTATATTACCGAACGACTGAAATCTTGCGGTTCTGTAGGATCGGGATATACGCTTGCCCCTTTAGTAAAAGTCATTATCGGAGTAAGATGTGTGATATCTCCTTTTGAATAGTACACGAGTATTTGAGTTGGAACAGCTGATAGATCAGGAATGATTTGTCCTACGTCTTCTTTTACATCGAATGAAAGTATATCCGCTTCAGGATTCATCGGATCATCACTTATACATCCCGAAAAAAGGACGGCACAAAGCCCTATCGCTGTATTCTTAATGTAGTGTTTCATTTTGTTTAAAATTGTATTACGGCTCCGATCCACGATTTATTTTGGGTAGACGGAGCCGTAAATATTTTATTTAACGTTTAAGTTTATTCAGCCGGTTGTAAATTAAAACCAAGTGTAAATTCGGTACTTTCTTCTATTATCGTACTTATTTGCGGAAGTAATGGTTTTACCATTGCACCTATACCATCATCGGGAATCATGGGAGCTAAATCGGTAAGTAAACTTGCGAATGGCAACATCATAGTACGATCTACATATATCTGAACCGTTCCGTCTGTATTGGATTTCAAATATAAAGGTAATCCTTTTTCCACCATTTGTAAAATATCGAGTAATCCACCGCCGCTGTTATCGGCTTTGCTTCCCGATTTTGGGAGCATTGCAGCAATATTTGCAGCTAAAAATACCTGATTGTTTACTACATTGTATAATACCGATCCGGTAGGAGAGTCTGTAAAATCACTTCCAGGAGTCGCAGTATAGGATGCGATGAGGTTTCCGTTTGTCTCGAATGTCAAACCGTCAAGATATTGCGGTAAGATTGTTGCACCAAGAGTTTGATCCATGAAAGCTTCAAATTCGGCCGGAGTAATTTCTCCATCTCCGAAAATAATTTTATCTTTTGGGGTTACTAAAGTTGTGCTTACAGGGTAAGTGGTTCCGTTATTAACGAATTTCCATTTACCAGCCAAAGAGGTTTTCATTTCGACAGCGATATTTGCTGTTAACTTCGATCCTTCGATCGTTCCGGTTAAAGTCAAAGTACGGTTCGAATTTGCATTTTCTCCCGTTATCGTATTTCCGTTTTTAGTAATATTAAATATTGTTTGAGTTTCACCCGGCATGGCTTCCGTAAAAGTCAGCACATTATCTTTTAATGTAGCTTCTCTGCCAGTAAGAGAAAAATTACTTACTGTAAGGGCTAAATCATTATTTTTAAATGTAGTTTCATCTGGAGTGGGATTATCTTTTTTATCGTCGCTACAAGAGGGTAGCAGGAAAAAAGAAAATAAAATCAAAGTATAAAAAAATAGCCTTTTCATAAAAATAGAGTTTTTGTTGTACATGCTTATTTGTTTTAAAAGGTATTAACGGCATTAAAGGATATAAAGATCGGAGATTTTCCAATATTTATGATCTTTTAATATCTGCATATTCTATCTGTATAATTATTGTAAGAAAATAATGAATGGATTTAAGTCCCTATTTGATTTTTATTTGTTTTTACTCATAATAATCAATTGATTGCCATCTTTATCACATAAAGCTACGTTGCCAGAAGACAATACTTTGTATTGGGTTATTTCCATCAGTGTAGAAAGAAATATATTTTCGATGTTACTGTCGGGGCAAGCCATGCGGGTAGTGGCAGGCCTTGTAAACGAAATAGAGTTAGCTGTTCCGGTATTTATGACAATTTCGCCGTTCATACGGTTGCATCCTGCATAGCCGGTTAATTTCAAATTGTTGAGATCGATCGACATTATAGGCGTATGTTCTCCGGTGACTGCAGCGCCATTTAAGGAGACAACACTCCATTCTCCATTAAGTATGGGCATGTCTTTCTTTTGTAATACCATCATTTTTTTATTTTTTGCATTACAAAATGCGATCTGAGTATTTTTTTCTTCCTGATTTAAAACCGTAAATGATTTTGTTTCATTCAAAGCTTTCATTATGGCTGTTTCCGATTGAGCATCAGCACAAAATCGCATTGTAGACATCATGCGCCCGAAACTTATTTCATTTGGTTTCGATTCGTTTAGAATAATGCTTCCGTTAATAATATTGCAACTGTTATTTCCGCTGATTTTTTTCTCATTTAAATTTAATGAAAGTACAGCAGGTTCTCCGCCAGTTACTGGTTTATTATCTACACTTTTAATTTCCCATTCACCGTTAAGTATTTCGGTAGAAAAATCTTCGGTGGCTGATGCCGCTTTTTTTTGTGTATGACATGCTGAAAGCAGAATGCTTCCTACACAAATAGCACTAATAAAATAAATTGTTTTTTTCATTTTCCTTTTTTATCATTTAAATGAACGGACAAAAATAATAAAATAAATTATTAAATAGGCTGATTTAACCGAATTTGTTCATTAATACCCTTGTTATATTTGAATTTTTAAGATAAGATTTTAAATGAGTCGCTGTCTTTCCACATCGGAAATTTGTTTCTGAAATTTTGAAGTTTTTGTAAAGAAAGTTCTGCACTTACGATACATTCCCGATCGCACTCTCCAAAAGCTAACGATTCTCCTTTCATATTACAAATCATCGATTCTCCCGGATAATGTAGGGTGGTCGCATCGTCACCTATCCGATTTACGCCACATACGTACGCTCCGTTTTCAATGGCGCGAGCTGAAAGCAGGGTTTTCCATGCCGATATTCTCGAGTCGGGCCAGTTTGCAACAACGACCAATAAATCATAATTATTATTTTGGTTACGCAACCAAACGGGGAATCGTAAATCATAACAAATTGCCAGTGAAATATTCCACCCGTTGTAATGGATGGTGGCGGGAGTTTCGCCCGAAGTGAAAAATTTATTTTCATTTCCCATCCTGAAAAGATGACGTTTATCATAAAAAAAGACTTCTCCGTCGGGTTTAGCAAAAAAGGCCCGATTATAGTACCGGTTATTTTCTTCGGCTATAAAACTCCCCGATAAGGCTACCTGATATTCATTAGCCCATTTTTTTATGCGAGTAATTGTTTTTCCGTCGTTGTTCTCGTATAAAGAATGGCTGTTCATTGTAAATCCGGTAGTAAACATTTCGGGGAATATGACAAAATCGGTTTTACCGGCTAATTCTTTTATAACCTTTTCTTTTTCGAGAAGATTTTTGTCGATATTTTCCCATGCAATATCGCATTGTACCAAAGAAACTCGTAAAATATCTTTCATATGAGGTAGTATCTATATTATACAAAGGTAAAAATCCTGAGTACAGAACCTATCCAGGGGAATTTATTTTGCAAAATTTTCAGGATGTAATGCTGTTACTCCATCATAAGCATTTTTAATGATTTTCATATCCGGCTCGATGTTCCCGGTCGGGTAAAAAACTTTTTTCAGTCCTATTTCTTTTCTCTTATAGTCTATATAGGCCAGTATAATAGGGACGTTTGCCTTTAGCGCGATATAATAAAACCCTTTTTTCCAGTTGTCATTTCTCTTGCGGGTCGCTTCGGGTGTAATGGCGATGCAAAATTTATCCCGTTTATTGAATTGATCTACGACCTGATCTGTAAGATCTGTTTTTTTCTTTCTATAAACAGGGATTCCTCCCATCGATCTGAAAATTAGGTTGAGGGGGAAAAAGAACCACTCTTTTTTTATCATAAAACCGGCTTGTCTGCCAATAGAAATATATGCGAGTTTACCCAGAATAAAATCCCAGTTACTTGTATGAGGAGCTACGCAGATCACACATTTATCCAGATCCGGTACATTTACAACCGTTTTCCATCCGAAGAGATTCAGAAGGAAACGTGCAAATTTTTTTTTCATATTTTAGGATTGTTTCCCGGTTATAGCCAGTTTATCGATTATTGCATCTATTTTTTTATCGAAATCGGCAATAAGGGCACGGTAATATTTTTTTACGATCTTAGGGTTATATTTTCCGTCGGTAATATTAATGCGTCGCAGAAAATCTTCCTGTATATCGATAATTTCTTCCAGGATTTTATTGTTTTCCTCTGTATTGGCTCCTTTGGTGAATATTTGGTTATAGAGGCATTCGGAAATAAGTTCTTCCGTTATGAAATTGATTTCTTTTTTTAAACTTCTTTTATTAGCCATGAGTTCGATTATTTAATGGTTATTTCTACAAATATACTGTTTTTTTATGATATAGTCATGTTTGGTAAATAAATTAGAAAATAATGAGTTTCTTATGTTTTTTTGTGATTTACGAATGATAAAATTACAAGTAGGGAATCATTCTCCAATATTTTTTAAAATGTTGATTATGTAGTGTCAACATCGAAAAAATATTATAAATTTGCCGATTAATTTAATCGCGATATTGTTATATATGGAAAATAAACAGCAAATTCCGGACTATATATTTGAAACCAGTTGGGAAGTTTGTAATCTGGTGGGGGGTATATATACCGTATTATCTACAAAAGCGAAAACATTACAGAAACTAAATAAAGACCGCAATATATTTATTGGTCCCGATATCTGGAAAGATACCGAATCGCCTTTTTTTACCGAATCGGGAACTTTACTTAAAGAATGGAGATCTCGAGCCACAGCCGAAAATCTCAAAGTCAGGGTAGGACGCTGGAATATTCCCGGTAAGCCTATCGTCGTATTAGTCGATTTTAATGAAATGTATGCTGTACGCAACGAATTATTTACCAAAATGTGGAATTGGTATGATGTAGATTCGTTATATGCATATGGAGATTATGATGAATCTTGTATTTTTTCCTATGCTGCTGCGTTGGTTATCGAAAGTTTATATAAGTATCTCGGCGGAGAAAAATTGAATATCGTAGCTCATTTCGATGAATGGACGACGGGGATGGGATTGTTATATGTGAAACACCGCTTACCTCAGATTGCAACCCTTTTTACAACTCATGCTACCTCTATCGGAAGATCTATTGCCGGCAATAACAAACCTTTATATGATTATTTGGCCGGTTATAATGGAGATCAGATGGCACGGGAACTAAATATGGTTGCAAAGCATTCTCTCGAGAAACAGGCGGCACGTCATGCCGATTGTTTTACGACGGTTAGCGACATTACCGCTCGGGAATGTGCACAGTTACTTTCAAAGAATCCCGATATTGTTACGCCTAACGGTTTTGAAGATAATTTCGTCCCTAAAGGCGTAGCTTATCAAGACGGGCGTAGAGAGGCACGTGAGAGATTATTGAAAATTGCCTCAGTTCTGATCGGTTATAAACCTTCCGACGATGCATTTCTTATCGCGACATCGGGACGGTATGAATATAAGAATAAAGGTATCGATTTATTTATCGACTCATTACGCCGGTTAAAGGATAGTGGAGATAGTACAAAAGAACTTATCGCTTTCATATTAGTTCCTGCGTGGGTAAAAGAGCCCCGCCAGGATGTTGCGGAAAGGTTGAATAGTAAAAAGAATTATAATACTTCTTTACCTAATCCGCTTATAACGCATGTATTGAACAACTATTACGAAGATCGTGTTATGAATCAGTTACATGCCGCCGGTTTTAAAAATAATCCCGGTGATAAAGTGAAGGTTATTTTCATCCCGTCTTATTTGACGGGTGATGACGGTGTCGTGAATAAACCGTATTATGAAACCCTGATCGGTTTCGACGCGACGGCTTTTCCGTCTTATTACGAACCTTGGGGATATACTCCGCTCGAAAGCATTGCCTTCGGTATTCCTACTATTACGACCGATCTTTCGGGTTTTGGACAATGGGCCTGTTCTGCTGGGAAAAAAGGAATTGAAAATACGGGAGTCGTTGTTTTGCGTCGTACCGACTCTAATTTCGGTGAAGTAGCCGATAACCTCGCATCTACGGTTAAATCCTTATCGGAAGTTTCAGAAAAAGAGAAACAAAAAATCGCTAAATCTGCTTTAGCAATGGCACGTAAAGCTCATTGGGCGCATTTTATAAAATATTATCTGGAAGCCTATGATATGGCTTTGAATAAAATTTGAATAAAAAATAAAATTAAGAACTATCATTAAAAGTAAATAATATGAAAGTACAGGTAAGTAATACTAACGTTCCTTGTTGGCGCGATATTACAGTAAAATCACAGGTTCCGGCACAATTAAAGAGCCTCGAGATAATGGCCCGCAATATCAGTTGGGTTTGGCATAGCGAGGCGATCGATTTGTTCCGTTCCATTTCTCCTGAATTGTGGAAATCTACCAATGGTAATCCTGTTGCAGTACTTCAATTGGTAAATTATGAACGTCTTGAAGAGATTGCAGCCGATAAAGCCATGATGCGTAAGATCGAAGATGTGTATGATGATTTTAAACAATATATGAATGTTCCTAAGCGTACCGATGTGCCTTCTGTGGCATATTTCAGTATGGAGTACGGCTTGGCGAATGTACTGAAGATTTACTCAGGAGGGTTGGGTGTATTGGCTGGAGATTATCTTAAAGAGGCCAGCGATTGTAATGTAGATATGACCGGTGTGGGTTTTCTTTACCGTTATGGTTATTTTACTCAAACCTTATCGATGGACGGGCAGCAACTTGCGAATTATGAGCCTCAAAACTTCAATCAGCTTCCGGTAGAGCAGGTTATGGATGAAAATGGTCATCCTATGGTTCTTGAAGTTCCTTATCCCGGTCGCATTATTTATGCCAATATCTGGAAAGTAAATGTAGGACGTATATTTTTGTATTTACTCGATACCGATCTCGATCAGAACAGCGAATTCGACCGCCCTATCACGTATCAATTGTATGGCGGCGATTGGGAAAATCGCATGAAACAGGAATATATGCTGGGAATCGGTGGTATTATGATGCTGAATCGTTTGGGAATTAAGAAAGATATTTATCATTGTAACGAAGGACATGCCGCATTGATTAATGTACAGCGTCTTGTTGATTATGTCCAGAACGAAAAATTGACTTTCGAACAGGCTCTCGAAGTCGTTCGTGCTTCTTCTCTTTATACGGTACATACTCCTGTACCTGCAGGACACGACAGTTTCGACGAATCTTTGTTTGGCAAATATATGGGAGAATTCCCGCAAAAATTGGGTATTTCATGGCAGGATCTTATGGATTTGGGGCGTGAAAACCCCGGAACGAACGAAAAATTCTCGATGAGCGTTTTCGCTTGCAATACTTGTCAGGAAGTAAATGGGGTTAGTTGGCTGCACGGCAAAGTTTCACAGCAAATGTTCCAACCGATCTGGAAAGGATATTCGGCAGATGAATTGCATGTGAGTTACGTAACGAATGGGGTACATATGCCTACCTGGGCTGCTACCGAATGGAAAGATTTCTATATTAAGAAGTTCGGTAAGGAAGTCATGCAAAACCAGGCTGACAAAAAAATATGGGAGAAAATTTATGATGTCGATGATGAGGAAATCTGGAATCTGCGTCAGACCATGAAAAATAAACTGGTGAATTTCGTAAAAGATGAATTCCGCGAAAACTGGTTAAAAAATCAAGGAGATCCTTCTCGTATCGTTTCGGTTTTGGAACGTATCAACCCGAATGCTCTTCTGATCGGATTTGCGCGTCGTTTTGCCACCTATAAACGGGCTCATCTTTTATTTACCGATCTCGACCGGCTTTCTAAGATTGTGAATAACCAACTTTATCCCGTACAGTTTCTTTTCTCCGGAAAAGCGCATCCTGCCGACGGAGCCGGGCAGGGGTTGATTAAGCAAATCGTAGAGATTTCAAGACGTCCCGAATTTCTCGGAAAAATCATTTTCCTCGAAAATTACGATATGAAGGTTGCAAAACGACTGATTTCGGGAGTAGATATCTGGTTGAATACGCCTACAAGGCCTCTCGAAGCTTCGGGTACTTCCGGTGAAAAGGCCGAGATGAATGGTGTCTTGAATTTCTCGGTACTCGACGGATGGTGGTACGAGGGATACAAAGAAGGGGCCGGCTGGGCGCTTACCGATAAACGTACTTTCCAGGATCAGAGCCACCAGGACCAGTTAGATGCGGCGACTATTTATTCGATGCTCGAAAATAAAATCGTTCCTTTGTATTTTGCAAAAAACAGCAAGGGATATTCTCCTGAATGGATACAGTATATTAAGAACTCGATTGCTCAAATAGCTCCCGACTTTACAATGAAGCGTATGCTCGATGATTATATCGATCGTTTTTATAACAAAGAAGCCAAACGGTCGAAACTGCTGGTTGCTGATAACTATGCAAAGGCAAAGGAAATCGCCGCTTGGAAACAAGAGGTGGCTTCTAAATGGGATAAGATTGAGATTACTTCGGTAGCTCTACCCGAAAACCTCTTGTATAATCCTCATGTAGGGGAAGTATATCCGGTAGAAGTGACGATCGACCGTAAAGATCTCGGAAATTGTATCGGTGTGGAATTGGTCGTTACCCCTGTTGTAGACGGGCAGATGAAGCCTTATATCGTACAGGAGTTGCAAGTTGTGAAGACGGAGGGTTCTAAAACCGTATTCCATCTCGATTATTCGTTGAAGAATTCCGGGGTTTATAAATATTCTTTCAGAATGTTCCCGAAAAATCCCGATCTGCCTCATCGTCAGGATTTCGCTTATGTACGTTGGTTCTAATAAAATGCTTATTATATCATAACAACGGGGCGGTCTTATTATAAGACCGCCCCGTTGTTATGATGAACATATATATTTATAATCCTTTTTCTTTTGCTTCATCCCATATTTTGTCCATTTCGGCTAAAGACATGTTTTTAAGATCTTTTCCGGCTTTGAGAGTGTGTTCTTCTAAGTAGTTGAATCGTCTGATAAATTTTTGATTAGTTCGTTCGAGCGCATTTTCAGGGTTTATTTTGTAAAGTCGGGCTGCATTGATGAGACTGAACATTAAATCTCCGAATTCGCTTTCCATTTTATCCTGATCCAGCTTGTTGATCTCGGCCTTTAGTTCTCCGAATTCTTCATATACCTTATCCCATACTTGTTCGCGTTTTTCCCAGTCAAATCCTACATTCCGGGCTTTATCCTGTATACGATGTGCTTTTACGAGTGCCGGTAAAGCAGCGGGTACGCCTTCGAGTACAGTCTTGTTACCTCCTTTTTCCTGTAACTTCAGCTTTTCCCAATTTTGTTCTACCTGTTTCGACTCCGAAACCGAGTCGTTTCCGAATACATGCGGGTGTCTGAAAATAAGTTTTTCACAAAGAGTATTGCATACATCAGCTATATCGAACGAGCCTTTTTCTTCTCCTATTTTAGCATAAAATGCGATATGTAACAATACGTCTCCCAGTTCCTTTTTTATATCGTTGTCGTTATTTCTTATGATGGCGTCGCATAATTCGAATGTTTCTTCAATCGTATTGGTCCGTAAACTTTCGTTAGTTTGTTTTCTATCCCACGGACATTTTTCCCGCAATTCGTCGAGGATGTCGAGGAAACGCCCGAATGCCTCCATTTTTTCTTTTTTACTATGTACCATTTTTTTTAGTCAAGATTTGTTTATGCAAAGATAGATATTTATCTACGCAAGGTTCTGTTCATGAATTCTTTTTAGTGGGTAAAGTATATCGTTTAAAGTAGATTTTAAAATATCGTTTTATATTAGTATATTTGCTGGGTTAAAATTATCATAAATTAATTATTCCGATACATGAAAAATCGATATTTGGCTCTGCATTTCATTTTTCATTCTTTTCTTGTTTTTTTACGACAAAGTTGTAATTATATCTTTGCGCAGGGAAAAACGAAGTATATAGGGAGGTTGATTTTTCTCTTTTTTCTGGGATTTTATACTTATGGGTGCAGCGAAACAAAATCAACAACCATTCCCGAAAACGGATATATGAATTCCGGCTACACAAAAGAGGAACTCACGGCCATGGGGGTCGACACGGCTCATCTGTTTGTTTTTTCCGACAAACAAGCGACCTATAACGGACGTGAATTCTCGATACATCTTCCTCTTACTTCTTTTCAGGATGTATTCGGGCCTTACGATCGGGTCGTGAACGGAGAAGGGGGAAATAAAGGCTACGATCATTATTTCTGGGACGAAATAGGCTTTTGTGCTTTGGTATCTCCCGAAAATCAAGTAATTAATTTCGATTTGCATTGGGATTATATAATAAATAAGAAACCGCATGAAAGGGATGATTCCGATGAAATTCCGGCAAAATTTTTTAAAAGTAAGATTTTACTGAACGGATATCCGCTCGATAATACGTCAGACCTTCAGGCTTACTGTAACGATCCTCAGGTAAAAAAGCAATTACTTGAGTGGGCAAGGGCAATGTGGTCGAGAAATTATGAGCAATTTTTATATTACTACCATCCTCTCCAAGGATTTTATCGTTATAATTTAGTTTTTCACGATCTCTATTTATACGATTATTCAAAGTTCACTGGAGTGGAAGGGGAAGAAAGACCCTTTTTTTCTTATGTAATGAAGGTAGATTCTGAAACCGACCGTTTACACTCTTTCGGAATGCAGTACGGTGTATTTTCTAATCCAAACGTTCCGAAGATTCATTTACATTAAAACTGTGTACAATGCACGATTTTTGTATCCGAAAATAATATTTGATAAATAGTTCTGTGATTTAGGCGTTATCACCTGAAAAGATCGGGTGGTGGCGATAAAGAGATTACATTGTGTGAAAGGAAGAAAAATTTATCCTTTTAATTAAGATAGATTGCTTTTGATATCTCCGTTTTTTAATCTACTTTTGCACAGTATAGGTTAATGAGAAGTGATGTGACGATAGAAATCCTGAAAATTTTGTATATTATTAATTTTTAGGATTTTACGACATGATTTTAGGATTTGTCGTCAAACTTAACGACTTATCGTATATAAATTTTTGTACTCAAAAATATAGCTTATGATGTCTAAAATAATATCTGAGAATAAAGTAGCTCAGGTAGCGAAATTAATAGATAAGGCCAAAAATATCGTAATCGTTTGTCATATAGCGCCTGATGGAGATGCGATCGGTTCGTCGTTGGGAATGTATCACTTCTTAAATGCCTTGGATAAAATGACTACGGTGGTTATTCCCGATGCAATGCCCGATAATTTGCTTTTTCTCAAAGGTACGAAGGAGATATTGAATTATAGCAAATATCCCGAATTCGCAGGGGAACTTATCGAAAAGGCCGATCTAATTTTCTGTCTCGATTTTAATGCCCTGAAACGCTTGGGCGAAAAAATGGAGGTGGCGATAGCTTCTTCCAAAGCCCGTAAGGTGATGGTCGATCATCATCTCGACCCGGAAGGCTTTTGCGATGTCACTATTTCTCACCCTGAAATATCTTCTACGAGCGAGTTGGTTTTTCGTCTTATTTGCCGTATGGGTATGTTCGATCTGTTCGAGACCGATTCTGCGACTGCCATTTATACCGGTATGATGACCGATACCGGCAATTTTACTTACAACTCTAATAAATCCGATATGTATTTTATTATCGAAGAACTGATAAAAAAGGGAATCGATAAAGACGAAATTTACACCAAAGTATTTAATACCAATACCGTAGATAAGATACGGTTAAACGGGTATGCTGTGAGTGAAAAACTAGAGGTTTTCCCGAAACATAAAGCTGCGATGATCACCCTTACCCGCGAAGAGCTCAATCGTTATCATTACCGTAAAGGCGATAGCGAGGGGTTGGTAAATGTGCCTTTAGGAATAGAAAATATCGTTTTCTCAGCTTTTTTCAGGGAAGAAAAAGATTTTATAAAAGTATCGTTGCGTTCCCGGGGGAGTTTCCCGGCTAATAAGGTCGCTTCCGAACACTTTAACGGAGGCGGTCATTTGAATGCTGCCGGAGGAGAATTTTACGGGACGATGGAAGAAATAAAGGAGCGTTTTGTAAAAATATTACCTCTTTATAATCAATATTTGTGATATTAATAATTTTTTCAGTATCAAACTTGTACTGAAAGCCGCCAAATGATTACATTTGACGAATAATCTTTATGTTTAAATTTATGAAAATAAAATTCTTCTATAATGTCTTTCTTTTGGGTATGGCTGTATTGGCATTTTCTTCTTGCGGGAAGGATAAGACGTATGCTGAAAAGCTGAAAGATGAAAAGAATGCGATCAATAAATATTTAGATTCGAATGGATATCGGGTTGCGGATATCCCGGCCAATTTGGATGATCTGGAAACTACCAATGGCGATTGGAATAGTAACAGCGCCCCCTTTTACAGGCTTGAAGACGGGGTATATATGCAGGTGGTAAGCAAAGGAGATATGGAGAACCGTTTTCAAACCGGGGAACGGGTTTATCTGTGGTTCGATCGTCTCAATCTTTTGGCTTGGGCCTCTGATCCTGATACGCAACGTTCGGGGAATAAAACTATCTATGCCGGAGAATATTTCGATTATGGCAACAGCTCTTCTTCTTTAGGGGCGGGTATTGAAAAACCTATCGATTATCTGGGGCGCAATTCGAAAGCGAATGTGATCGTGCCCTCGAAACAGGGGTCGAGTGAAGAAGCGGCATCGGTAATTCCTTTTTTATGGAGTGTCGAATACCGGGAAGGTAAAAATTGATACACACTAATAACTTAATATTATGTCTTTGATAAAATCTATTTCCGGCATACGGGGTACTATCGGAGGCCGGGTAGGAGATGGACTTAATCCGCTCGATATTGTAAAATTTACAGCCGCGTATGCTACTTTTATCCGAAAAACAACTTCTGTAAATACGAATAAAATCGTCGTAGGCCGGGATGCCCGTATTTCAGGAGAAATGGTAGGAGATATCGTAACGGGTACGTTGATGGGGATGGGTTTCGATGTCGTGAATATAGGCTTGGCAACGACGCCTACTACCGAGCTGGCGGTTACGATGGAAAACGCCTGTGGCGGTATTATACTCACCGCCAGTCATAACCCGAAACAATGGAACGCTCTGAAACTGTTGAATGAAAAAGGCGAATTCCTGAATGCCGAGGAAGGAAAAGAGGTTTTGCGTATAGCAGAGGCTGAAGATTTTACATTTGCCTATATCGACCATATCGGTAAAATGCGTCAAGATTTAAACTATACGCAGAAACATATCGATGCTGTATTGGCACTCGATTTGGTAGATGTCGACGCTATCCGTAAAGCCGGATTCAGTGTTGCTGTAGATTGTGTAAATTCTGTCGGAGGTATTGCCATTCCTGCACTTCTCGAAGCGTTGGGAGTAAAAAAAATCGAAAAATTATACTGTGAATCGAATGGGCATTTCCCGCATAATCCCGAACCGTTGCCCGAACATCTGACCGAGATTGCTTCTGTGATGAAGCAGGGAAAAGCGGATATCGGATTTGTTGTCGACCCCGATGTAGATCGTTTGGCGATTGTTTGTGAAAACGGAGATATGTTCGGAGAAGAGTATACCTTGGTTGCTGTTGCTGATTATGTCTTGAAAAATACGCCGGGAAATACCGTATCTAATTTGAGTTCTTCTCGAGCTTTGCGGGATGTCACCCGTGGGTACGGCCAACAATATAATGCTGCAGCGGTAGGAGAGGTAAACGTCGTGGCTAAAATGAAAGAGACCGAAGCGGTTATAGGAGGCGAAGGAAACGGCGGTGTCATTTATCCTGCGAGTCACTACGGGCGCGATGCCTTGGTAGGTATCGCATTATTTCTTACCTATCTGGCTAAAGAAGGGAAAAAAGTAAGTGAACTGAGAGCGACTTATCCCGCTTATAGTATTGCAAAGCAGAAAGTGGAATTAACACCGGATATCGATGTAGATGCGTTGCTGAAAGCGGTAAAAGAAAAATACTCGGCTTACGAAGTTACCGATATAGACGGAGTGAAAATAGATTTTCCCGATAAATGGGTACATCTGCGTAAATCGAATACCGAGCCGATCATCCGGGTATACGCTGAAGCTGCTACTCCCAAGCTTGCCGAAGAAACTGCTGCCGGTGTAATGGAAGTGATCAAGCAAATGGCCGGTAAATAAAAATATTAATTTATTTGTATTGCCTTAAAAGGGGAGGTATTTGAGAAAAAATACCCCCCTTTTTATATTTTATTGAAGATTTAATTTCAGAAAGGGAAGAGTAAAGGCAAGACCAGAATCATAATGATTCCCATAACGACCTGTAGCGGTAAACCCACTTTTACATAATCGGTAAATCGGTATTTCCCGGCAGACATAACCAGCGCATTGGGCGGTGTAGAAAACGGTGATGCGAAACACATGCTGGCAGCGACTGTTACGGCAAATAAAAAAGGATACGGACTTACTCCGATACCGTTGGCCGATTGTAGAGCGATAGGAGCTAAAAGAACGGCAGTCGCCGTATTGCTGATTACCATTGTCAGGAGAGAGGTCGTAAAATATATACCGGCCAGTAAGGCGAGAGGTCCCATTTCTCCCAGGCTCGATACTAGTTTTTCGGATATCATTGCGGAGGCTCCGGTTTTTTCGAGTGCCATCGACATCGGAAGCATGGCCGCGATAAGTACGATACTTTCCCAGTTTATGGTGCGGTAGGCGTCTTCGACATTTCGTAGACAGCCGGTAAGTATCATCAATATGGAAGCAACCAGTACGGCAATAACAGACGGTACGATATCGAACATCATCGCTACGATCATCAGTATCATGATGCCGGCGGCCAAAGGGGCCTTGTGGTCTAAAGTGACTTTTGCCGCCTCGGCACGGGGTTGTCCCAGAACGACCCATTCTGATTGGTCCGTACTCATTCGGGCGATATTATCCCATGTACCCTGAATCAGAATTGCGTCTCCGCTGTGCAATTTTTCATCTTTTACGTTATTTAAAAGATATTTTCCTCCTCGTTGTATTCCTAATACATTTACATTGAATTTCTGACGGAATCCGCTGTCTTTTACCGGAGTATTTATCAGTTTGGAATTTGGCATCAGTAAAATTTCCGATATTCCGATCTGGTGGAAGTTGAGATTATCCGGTATTTCGTCGATATTTTCAGTGACATGATAGTCAACCATTTTCAAATGGTTTTCTTCTGCGAATTTTTCAACTTTATCGAATTCGCCTAAAACATATAAAATGTCTTCTTTTTGGATGACTGTTTCGGGACCGGCAGTGGTTTGGTCTATCGTTTTGAAAAAAGATCTCTGATTTGCGGGTTTTCTCCTTATTTCGAGTACACTGATACCATATTTTTGTGGTATTTGTAGTTTTTGGAGAGTTTTCCCGTTAAAATGAGATTGACCGGTTACTTGCATGCGGAACAGGTTGTGTAATAACTGATATTCCTGTACGAGTTCTTTTTGAGTTTTTCCGTTTTTCTTTTTCGATTCGTTTTCCTTGTTTTCTTTCTTCGATAAAAATATTTTACTGAGCGGAATTAGTGCAACAATACCTATGGCGATACATATCAGGCCTACAGGGGTAAAGGAGAAGAACGAAAGCGGCTCGTATCCTGCGCTGACAAGAACGTTCTGAATCACGAGGTTGGGTGGAGTACCGATCAGTGTCATCATTCCCCCCATACTACTGGCGAATGCCAAAGGCATAAGAAAGCGTCCTGGGTCTATGTTTGCCGCAACAGCCATGCTCACGACGATCGGCAACATTAGTGCGACCGTACCTGTATTACTGACAAATGCACCTATACCGGCCGTTACCAGCATGATAAGGATAAAAAGTTTTAACTGGCTTTTACCGGCGAGTTCCAGAATACGGCTACCGATCATTTTTGCAAGTCCTGTTTGAAATATACCGCCACCGACAACAAAAAGCCCTACCATCATGATAACGATATTATTGGAAAATCCCGATAAAGCTTCTTCGGGAGTAAGTATGTTAAAAAGTACCAGAGAGAGTAAAGAACACATTGCAACGATGTCTGATCGTATTTTTCCGTTGATGAAGAAAAATGTAGAAACTCCCAGTATGATAAATGATGTGATCATAATATGATATTTATGTATATATTGTTAACTAAAAAATAACAATGTAAAAATAAAAAAGGTCGGATAATCCTTTTTTTCTCTTATTTTACTTTTTCATTTTTTAGAGCCTATAAGATTTTATTTTTTAACGTTTACATATTGAGGCGAATTCGCAGTATTCGCATATTTCGGTATGAGGAGTCTGTGTAAAGGGGATTTCTTGGTCGAATATCCGATTCAGACATTTGTTAAAAGAAGATACGAATTCTTTATCGAATGGGGCGAAGTCGTGTACGGCTTCCGAGATGCGCTCGGGTTTGTAATAAATAAGCCAGTTGAATTTATTTTCAAACAACGATCTCAAATAATAAATTCCGGGTTCGATACGGTAACCCGGTTGCAAGCGGCTGTACATCATGGCATACATAAATACCTGCATTACGGCTTTGGGCCGGTTTTTTATTTCCGGATCGAATAATTCGTCGATACTTTTAAACGTTATTTCTCGGTTCGCTCCGGATCCCGGTCTTATTCCCGATTTGTAATCGATGATTCTTACAGTTCCGTCTTTTTCATCGATGCGGTCGATAAATGCTTTTAACCGCACTTTTTTTGTCCCGCCGAAATCGTGTTCCATTTCTATCAGCCTTTCTGACTCTATATAACGGAAAGGAGTCAGTTTACGATCGGCAGTCAGTGTTTTTTTTACATATTTCCGGATGATTTCACCAGCCAAAAAATTCTGCCCTGTAAGAGCACTCGGTTCTTTTTTTTGATAATAACATTCGGCAAAAGCGGTTTCTATAAAACGGGTCAGTGATTTTTCATCTTTTTGTATTTTTTCGAGAATATCGGCCGTTACCAATTGCCCTTGTAACCTCTGGTATATATATTCCATCACTTTGTGATAAATACTTCCGAAAGTACTGGCCTCGATATTTTCCGAAACGTCGTCGTCGGGTTGTATTCTTTCTACCGATTTAAGATAAAATTGCAAAGGACAATTGATGTATATATTTATAGCGCTGGCGGATAAAGCCTTGTCTCCGCCTTCGAGAAAGCGTTGTAACTTTTCCATGATCGGCCCGGTTTTCGTTACGACAAGGGGAGCTGCATCATTTACCGAAATATTGTAGGTAATCAGTTTTTCTTTTATCGGTAACCGATAATGATATTTCAACTGATAAAGGTAACGACTCATTTCTCCGGTTTCGGTACCTTCTGTGCGGGTATCGTATAGTAGAAATATATTTTTGGCCCGGTAAATCATCCGGTAAAAATAGTAAGCGTAAATGCTGTCTTGATGCTCTGTCGTAGATAAGCCGAATCCTTTTCTCAGATTATAAGGAATAAAGGTATTCGCTGTTTTTCGTATCGGGAAAATGCCTTCGTTTACCGATAATACGATCAGATTTTCGAAATCGAGAGCCCGGGTTTCGAGAACACCCATAATTTGCAGTCCCGATAAAGGTTCTCCTCGAAACGGGATTGATATATTTCCGGTCATTTTCGTAACAAGCCGAAAAAAAGTAGGTACGTTCATCGGGATGTCATATTCCGTAATAACCTCTTTCAGCCGGTTAATCGTAATATAATAATGGTATAAAAATTCTTTTTCGAGTGGCGATAAAGAAGTATAGTCCGAAGCTTCGGACTTTTCATCCGGATCTGTATTCATTTGCATATATTCGAGAATATCCAAAAGATATTCGGCAGCCTGGCGGATATCGTATATCGGGACGAATATTTTTTTCAGAAGATCGTTTATCTCTAATTCTTTTGCATCGATAAATACTTTATTATATCGCCTTATATCGTTGCTTAATGCGAATATGTCTTTTTCGCCCGAAAGCATGATGTAACGATGCGAAAGTAACGAGAGTACGTTGCGGTGGTAAAAAGCGGCGTTACCCTTTTGCATTTTTAGGTGTTTCTGCAAATCGAATATCGATTCGATCAGCCCGGCTACGGGTGTGTTGGAGAGGGTATATCCCATTGTCACATTCAATGGGTCGATTTCACCGGGCACGGAATACAGAACCGGTAACAGCAGATGTTCGTCGGGAAGAACGATTGCTGTGTTGATCGCTTTTTTTACATCCGGTATTTTATTTTCCCGGATAAGATTTTCTATTATTTCACCGGCTTGTTTGGCTTGTCCTACTGCCGACGGTATTCCGATTGTTTCGATGTGCTGCCGATGCCCGGTTTCGCCGGTAATATCGATCTCTAATTCGGAGGGAAACAGGATTCTGTTTTTCGAAAGGAAATAGGAGGCTTTATTATGTTTGTCTTTTACATACGGAGAAGCATCGTCCCAATAAAAATCGGCAATGCCACGATCCTTGAGTTTTTTCATAACGATTTCTTCGGAACGGGAAAGTACGTTTAGCCCGATAAAAACGATTTTTTTATATCCTGTATCCGGTAAGTTTCCAGCCATCGCTTTTTCGGCTACATCCCGGAAAATCATTCCTTCATAAGCCAGTTTTTTTTCTTTCAGGCGTTCTTTGAAATTACTGTAAAGAGAAAAAAGTATCTCCCAAATCGATAAAAATTCAATTTTTTTCTTACTTTCGTTTATGGGATTGAAATTGCTCCAAAATTGTTTTATGGCATCTATTTGATTCTTAGTAAGATAGTCGAATGATTCGTCAATTTCTTTCAGTTCTTTAATATTTCGGAAAAGCTGGCGGGCATCAGCGACGTATTTATCTACGTCGTCGAAATCATTGAGAAGCATGTCTCCCCAGAATACAAAATCATCGAACGATTCGTCGGAATGACCGAGTTTACCGTATTCTTTATATAGAATAAATAACATGCTGATACGATCGGCCGGACGATAAGGGGACAGTTTCTGGAAAAAGTCGTTGATCGTAAAGATGTCCGGAGAGAAAATAGGTTTTCCCGCAACTTCGGCGAGGTATTTCTGAAAAAATATCCCGGCACGGCGATTGGGGAATATGAATGCTATTTCTGAAAGATCGCCATTATACTCTTGATAGTATTTACGGGCGATGAGATACAGGAAAGGTTCCATGCGGACAATCGTTATATTACGTTACAAGTTTACGAAAAATAACCGATATGCCCAACTCGACGGCTATTTAATATAATAGGAGGTTGTTTTTAAATGTAAACATAAATACACACAACTTGTTATACTATAAATTAATTTTTTAACTGCGAAGATTATGAAAAAGTACATTTGTCTTGTTTGTGACTGGGTATACGATCCCGAAATAGGAGATCCCGATGGCGGTATAGAACCGGGAACCGCATTTGAAGATATCCCCGATGATTGGGTTTGCCCTATATGCGGGGTGGGTAAAGACGAGTTTGAACCTGTAAACGAGTAATTATTTTTTTTCCTTTCGCCGGTCTTGTATGCTTACAGGCCGGCGAACTTTATAAAAAGAGTGGATTTGTTAAAAGCCGGGTGGAAAAAACTTTTCTCCGACTTAAAAAAAACAGGGTAAAATTTGGAAATACCGATTTTTGAGCCTATATTAGGCGTATAAAATTAACCATAGGTATAACCATTAAAAACATTACTATTATGACTAAGACAATAACATTTAATGAACTTCGCCGTATTAAAGATTGCTTGCCTGATGGTTCGATGCACAGAATAGCCGATGAATTGAATGTAACCGTACAGACCGTACGAAACTACTTCGGTGGTAATAATTATGAATATGGTAAAAACTGTGGTTTGCACATCGAACCGGGTCCCGAAGGCGGTATTGTAGTTCTCGATAATACTCAGATATATGACATGGCAATGAAGATTCTCGAAGAAGAGAATACGGTTGCCGAATAAATGAATATAAACGCTAAAAATAATGCATTATGGACGATGACAGATTAATTACAATAGCCATTTACACCTACGAGAAAGCTCAGATAATCAAAGGTATCCTTGAAAGCGAGAATATTCCCGTGGCTATCCAGAATGTAAATCTCATACAGCCTGTTATATCGTCTGGTGTACGGGTAAGAATACGGGAAAAAGATTTGCCTCATGCACTTCAAATCCTCGAGCAATATTCTATCTTCAATGAAAAAGAGGCCGAGCCCGATGCTCCTGCTGTACACGAAAAACGCATCCTTATTCCTATCGACTTTTCCGATTATTCTTTTAAAGCCTGTCAGATAGGCTTCGATTTCGCTAAAAATCACGATGCGAAAGTCATGTTACTTCACGTATATTTCAGTCCTTATTTCCCCGGAGCGATTCCTGTAACCGATACCTTTACTTATGAGGTTACCGAAGATGAAGCTCTGAAACAGGTACAAGTACGGGTAAAAAAAGATATGAAATTGTTTTCTGAAATGCTTCACCAGAAAATAAAAGACGGCTTGCTCGCCGATGTGAAGTTCGATTATACCCTGAGGGAAGGGATTCCCGAAGATGAGATCAATCATTATTGTAGAGAATACCAGCCTACCCTGGTAGTTATGGGTACAAGAGGGAAAGACCAGAAGGAGCTCGATCTTATCGGTAGCGTAACGGCGGAAGTTCTTGATTTTGCGAAGTTTCCCGTTTTCGCCATCCCCGAAAATGTATCTTTCTCGATGCTCGACGAGGTAAACAATATCGCCTTCTTTACCAATTTCGACCAGCAGGATCTGATTGCTCTCGATACGTTTATGAGACTTTTCGGTGATTATAAGTTTAAGATAACTTTTGTACACATGTCGGCTAAGCCGGATACCTGGAATGAAATAAAACTCGCCGGTATAAAAGAATATTTCGGAAAACATTATCCGGGACGGGAAGCCAATTATACCATTATCGATAATAATAATTTCCTCGATGGGGTAGAAAAACTGGTACGTTCCGAAAAAATAGATATTCTGACCATAACAAACCGGAAGCGGAATATATTCGCCCGGTTATTTAATCCGAGTATCGCGCATAAGATGTTGTTCCATGCCGATACCCCATTATTGGTAATTCCTTCGTAAAAAGTCTCGCCTGTAGTTGTGAGACCGGGGCGGAGTGAATTTTAAGAAAATCTAAGGGTGAAAAAGAGGGCATCCCGGTAAGCCGGGGTACCCTCTTTTGTTGTTATTTCCTTATCATGGCGTTATATCCCGGACGCAACGTACGGATCGTCCTTTTCCGTCTGAGTAATAATCACCAGCAGTAACCGCAGAACTTATCTGTAATTCTAAGAAGTAACCACCGGTGGTACCCATCCTATCAGTCGACCAATAGATGCCTTTTATCTCTTTGGGAGAATCACTACTACCGGATAAAGGGAACCAGCAACCGACATTTCCTTCGATCTTGTTGTCTGAGAGAGCGAAGGCCCTTTGTTTGCTGAAAAGCATCCTGCCGGCTATGGAGCCCTGTTCAGCATTCGACGGTACTCTCCATCCGGTAGCCAGGTCGCCTTCGTAGTGCATATTGGTGCCAAAGGAGGCGCATTCGTTCGGGGCCTCGAAAAAACTATGATAGGTTCCTTTATAACTCCCATTCTGTAAACCGTTGTCGTCGCTAAGGGGGTCGTTCGAGTAGTTGAGCCCTACCAGCGAACCGCCGGGGCCGCGGGGCATGGTCCCTACGTTGCGGTCGGCCCAAAGCAGGTTGCCCGCTTTTATATCGCCGATCTTGCACCCGCTCTTGATGACGACGCTTTGCGAGACGGTAAATTCCGAGAGGCTCGTGCCCGGTTTGGGTACGGCCGTGACAATGATTTCCCCTTCGATGTCTCTATCACCGGGTCCGGTGCGGAACACGTTCAGGAAGAGGTTTTGCCCGCTTTCTCCCGTTACGATGCTGTAGTCCGTCTTCGAGGTTTGCAGGGGGCCTGCGGTTTGGGAGTCATCCCGATTGTCGAGGCTCAGAAAGGCGTCTGAGTTTTTATTGAAGGTAGAGGTCGCTTTGAAGGTGTAGTTCACGGGGTCCGCCAGGATGACGTTGAAGCGCTGTGAGTAGGAGACCCCGTTTTGGCTACCTGTCCGGGAGGTAAAGCCGTCTATCTCCAGCCGACCCAGAAAACTGGGTACGAGAGTGACCTTGTAGGGGCTGGTGGCCTGTACGAAGGTGACGTGCACGGGGGGTACGTTGTTGTCGGGGGTACCGTCGGCCAGATACCGTCTTACCGTGGCCGTTCCCCGGCGCTCTCCTTCGGTATTGGCCAGGAAAGTGAGACTTAGAGAGCCGCTGTTCGAGCCTTCGGGGGTGAACTCGTTGATATAAGTGACGAGGTTATTGTCTACCTCGGCCTTCCACCGGGAGGCGGCGCTTCCGGTAATTACTTGCAGGGATACGATTCCTCCCTGTCCGGGCACGGTATAATCGAAGTCGCCCGAACGGCCTTCTACAGTGAGCATCTGCGGGTCGTTGATCGAGGACATTTGTATGACGTTTATCGTGAGCGATACGGTAGAGGAAATTTCCGTTACGCTGACTGTCAGGGCGGCATTTCGGGTAAAGAGTTCGTTGTTGTCTCCATTGGTGATGATGCTGAAACTCTCATCGTTCACCCGCTCGAAGCGGAAGGCATTGTCCGGGTTATTCTTCCATTCAGGTTTCCAGCCCGTTCCTTGTTTTACCGATACCTTAATAACTTCCGAGGATCCGGCCGAGCTGGCCAGCACGACCGAGGTGCGAGAGAGGGTGAGAAAGTTTCCGGTGTTGTCGGTTACGGTGCTTCCGCTTTCGCTTTCCCAGCTGTCGTCCACCACGTAGTCGAGCAGCTTTTCTTTTTCGTTTACGGCGCCTTCTTCCGTTTCGGCACCTTCGCTTTTTACGTTGCCGATGGTAAGCGTGTACACGTAGTTTCGTTTAAGGAACTGTCCGCTGCCGTTGTCGCTTACGTTGGCGCGGTAATAGGTTAGTCGGGTAGTATTTTCCGGTTGACCCGGGGCCTGGTAATAGCCGGCTATCATCAGGCAGGTGGTCTGCTTGTCGTCCTGGGCGGTGTACGAGACGATATTGGGGAAGGCGTACAGCCCGCCTCCGTTGAGGTCTTGCCGCAGGCTGCCCGGTAGTCCTGTGGGATCCGGCGCGTCGACATATCCGAGGGGCAGGTCTCCCGGGGACGGGGGCGTTGCCGAGGTACCCCGCACGATATCGCCCGCCGGGGCCGATTCGTGATAAAAGTATCCTTTGTTGCGGTAGTTGCATACCTTCACCCATTCTATTTTCAGGCGGTCAGCTACGAGGTTCGACACGTCGAACCGGGCGACGGCACGGCTGAATTTCACCGATACGCCCAGGTCGGTGTCGGTGGGGGCCGGTCCGGTGAGGGTGGTCTCTTCCCCGTCTTTTCCCAACAACACGCCGTAGAAAGGCAACGGGGCGGTTACCCGGGCGATGTCCGAGGCGAGTTGCCCCTGTATCTCCTGTTTCATCTTGCTGTAGGTGCGGGTGCTGTAATCGGCGGCGTATTGGGTGAGGCTCTTGCCTTCGGGGGCGTATTTTTTGTAATTGCCGATGACTAGGAGCCGGTACTTTTGGCCCTGCAGGATGGTGGGGGGCAAGGGCAGGGGAAAGCTTCCGGCCGTTCCGCCGCCCTCGGGTACGGTAACCGACTGGCAGTCGATGTAGCTTTCGTTGGCCGGGTCCTCGTCGGCCTTATAGAAAAAGACGGCCACGTCTCTTACCTCTTTTTCGGGACCGGTGGCCGCCGCCCGCGAGAGGGGCGTTTCGAAAGAGTAGCTGACGGTGTATACCCGTCCGCTTGCCGGGACTTCGAGCCGGGCGTCTTCCAGGGTGCATCCGCCGAAGGCGGCAGGGAGCAGGAGGCAAAGCAGGACAGCCCTTAGGGCGTAGAAAGGATGTAAAGTCTTCATATCGTGGTGTTGCTGGGTTGTCGTTTTTTTATTGTCGGGCTTTTCTCAGAAATCTTTGTCGAAATTGTCGCCGTCGGTCCAGTCCTCGGGGGTGTCCGGTCGCTGTTCGATGGCGATTTCGAAGGCCAGGCGGTGTATTTTTACCGTCAATACCGCGTTTTTCTCTTGCGAGTCGGCCAACCGGGTTTTGGTTTTTATCCGCAGGCTTCCCCCGGCTTTCAGGGCGGGTTTGGTCACTTCGAAGGCGTCGTCCGAGACTATCGAAGCGTCGGTAAAGTTTACCCCGTCGAGGCTCATCAGCCATTGGGCGGGCTCCACGTTGCTTTCGATGGCGATGGCCGCTTCGATGCCGGCGTTACCGGGCAGAAGTATCTTTTTTTGTTCCACATATACGTGGTCTACCCCGTCGAAGATGACGTCTTGCGACCAGTCGTTCCAGGCCAGCACGGTGGCGGTGATGTTTACCGTGCGGCTCTCATAAGCCTCTTCGGGGGTTTTCTCGCCGTCTCCCGAGACCGAGGTGACGCTCATCCGGTAACGGTGGTTGCGCAGCAGGTCGCAGAGTAATTGTCCGTTGCGGAAGTCGATACGGTAATAGCTGTCGGGATGGTTATCGTAGGAGCCCTGTACGACCAGGGCGCAGCGGCGGGTGTGGTTCGCGTCGCCGGGCTGTCCGGCGCCTCCCTGTATAATGTCGGCTTCGGGCAGGTAGATCGAGGAGGTAAAAGCGGTCGCCCCCTCGGGTACGGCATACCGGAACGGCACGGTGGCGGGGCGGCCGGCTGTCGAAGGGACTGTTACCCGCCCCAGGCCGGGGTCGAAGGCGCCCTCGACGGGCATATAGGCGTACCGGTCGTTGGGTTTAAAGACATATATCCCCTTCAGCCGGAAGGGGATGGGCTGTCCCCCGGCATCGTTGCCGTTCCAATGGTCGGGGTCGGCTCCCAGACCGATGTCTACCCGGGCCAGGGCCCGGGTCAGGCCCACGGTGATCTTTTGCGGTCGTCGCGAGGCCGCGACCCGATCGGCGGCTTCGCCCCACATGATGAAGCCTTCGCTACGGGTAAGGGGCGGGCCGGTAATTTCGTCGCTGAGGAGCATCCGTTGTATTTCGGCATAGGTTTTCCCCTTGTACAGGTTCAGGTTATCGGTCGAGAGCCGGGAGGCGGCGTTGGCCAGTACCACGCAGCGGAATTCCTGTCCGGCGCTGCCGGCCACCTCGAGCCGGGCGGTGAAAGTTTTGCCCTCGCCCGGGGCGGCGCCCGCCTCCTCGCCCGGTACAACCGAGTGCACGGTGCCGTCCCCCTCTCGTATGAAGAAGACGTACAGGTTGCTCACCCGGGCTTCCTCTTCGGCGGTCAGGCCTCGGGAGGGGTTCCCCCCCGAGGGAGTAATCAACCGCAGGGTCACCGGCACGGTTTCCTCCCCCGCCGGGGCTTCGCCGGCCGCTGAATAGGATTCCACCAGGCATCCTGTCAGAGCCAGGCAGAGCGTCGGAAGCAGCAGCAACAGGGCGGCCGTCCTTTTGGGGAACGGTCTCTTCCTTGATTTTACGCGGGGATGTGTACGGGTTTTCATTCGTGTATCGGTTTATATGTCTTCGTCGATGGGGACGTATTCCCACCCGTTGACGAAAATGCGTACGGTGGTATGGGTGCAGGCGAAACGGAGTTCCACGACATACTCATGGGTATTATCGAGGGCTTCCTGGGTGTCGTATCCCGTTCCCCTGAGCCATTGGGTCAGGCCGGCGCGGTAAATGACCTGGCCGGGTTTACGGGGATCGGTGAGGATGATCTCCGGTTCTTGCGGTTCGTCCAGACGCAGGGTCATCTTGTGGAAGACCGCGTCGAAACCGTTGGGAATGTTCTCGTTGCGGCCTGAATTTTCCAGCACGAAAGCCGGAAGGGGCAGGTAGGAGTTGTCGAACTTCAGTCCCCCGTCGGCCGCCAACATACAGGCGTAGGGATAGGGCCGGGCTTCGTCACAGGGGCTGCCGTCGGGCTTTAGGTAACGCACCTGCAGGCGGATGACCTTGGTATCGCGGTAGAGCGGGATGACGCCGCCGGTTTTTTTCCCCGACTCGACCCGCAGCGTTCCGGTGCGGCCGTGGTAGAGGAATTTTTCGGGACCGCTGACTCTTTGGAGGCCTGTATCCGCTTTTCCGGAAACGCTAAGTCCGGAAAGGAGGATACAGGCTTCCTCCAGGGTGGTCATCCCGGGCACGAAAGGATCGGGCGATACCCTCAGGTCTTTTTGCAAGTTGCCCCAGGCCGCGACGGTATAGTCTCCCGGGGGAAGTTCCAGCTCGTAGCGGCGGTCGGACGTGAAAGGCCCCTGCCGGTCGGTCAGGGTACGGAGGAAACGCCCGCGGGAGTCGAAAACGAACAGGTCGGCCCGTTCGATGGGCAGTTTGCCGGCCGCCTGCCCGCCTGTCCGGTAAGACAGGCTCAGGCTCAGACCGGTGTTTTGGGGACAGAGAGACAGGTCATCCAAGACGCAACCGCTCAGGATCGCTGCCAGCGGTAGTATATACATCCATTTGCCTATCTTTCTCATGTTTTGTTTTCTTTCCTTTTCAGATTTGCTTTATTTTACTTTAGGGTGATCGTTCACTTTAGCCCTGTCATCCCGAGGCCCTGCCGAAGGATGACAGGGATCGGGAAGTGGTGACGAAGAAGTCATTACAAGTCGTCTTCGGTATCGACGGTGTACCAGGGCATGACGGTAATAACGGCCGTAACATTGGTCAGGTCGGCATCCACCGGTTTGTCGGGGTCTTTGTCCAGATCGCCCTCGGTGGGATCGCCGATAGTGGCGAAAGAGGTTACCGTGGCGCCATAGTGGTTGTTGCGGCGTACCAAGTGCCGTTTAGCGCCGGCGACCGTTTCGTAGAGATTCAGCCGGTAATAGCTGAAGCCGTTGGCGTAATAGCCCAGGTAACGGTCTACGATGGCCGCGTCCGTGGCGTTAAGCTCGGTACCGGGAGTGGAGATCGTGCCGGTGGCCCGTTGGTAGGCTTCTTTCAGGTCGGTGGCGGTGAAATCGTCCGTGGGCGTGAATCCCGCGGTCGTCAGGGTGATCGAAGCCGATACTTTCACGAAAATACGCATGGCCTCGAAAGCCGCGTCGACGTCGGTAAACACCCACCGTTCCTTAATGCCGTTATCCATTTTCGCCCGGACGTCGGCCGGAACTTCGCGCATGTGCCAGAAACTCTTGTCGCCCGTGGTATTGTCATACCCGGTCGTAGCGGCCGTATTACGGATCAGACCGATGTCGGTCAGAGTGATCGTGCCGGCGATGTCGTCGGGGGCGATGCTGCTTACCTGTGTGGTAATGCCGTAATAGCTGGTGTTGCCGCGTACCTGCCGGTTGTTGCTGTTTTCGCTGATAAATACCGTGGGACCTACCACGGGAGTGCCCCCCGTAACCGACAAGGTGGTATGGGCCGCGTCGGTGCCGTTAATGGCGTATCCGCCGAAGTAATACGGGGTAAAGGTGGCCTGCAGCTTCATGTCATTCTCGGAGGTACCGTCGAAGGCGTTATAGAAGGCGGCGAAGGGGCGGATATCCCGGTCGATGCCCGCGTTGTCGATGCCCGCATCTACGTTATCGTTGATATACTGCTGTACGTATAGTGTGGAGCGGTTGATGTTGCGCACCCCGTACCATACGTCGTCCTTGAGTTTGAATATGCCGTCGGCGGTCGCTTTCTCGGTGCCTTTGAGCGCCACTTTCAGGTCGGCCTTGGCCACGGCCCGCAGCACGTTGAAGTTAAAGCGGTTCACGTCGGCGTCCTCGGCCGTACCTCCGGAGGCCTGTTCCTTGCTGATGCCCGGAAGCAGCGTTTTCACGGCGTTACGGTCGGCTACGTTGCTCATAACGAACTTCCCCGATACCGGCAATTCTTTGAAACCCTCGCCCATATCCGTATCACCGGCGGCGGCGCCCGTATATTTTTGGTCGCTCATCAGCGCGTAGAAATCGGATAACAGGGCCGTATTTTCGGCCAGGCCGGCCAGACGACCGGTAATCTGCGTTTTATCACTCGTTGCCCCGGCCACAATGTAGATACGCCGAGGACCCGAAGTCGTTTGTACCGTCAGGTCGGTCGCGGCGCCGGTGACCGTAAAGGCGACATTGTTGAGCAAAAGGCCCGTCACGTTATCGAAAATAAGCAGGCGGCCGTCGCTGACCGTGTTGTCATCTTTACCTGCGGCGCCCTCCATGGCGGTTCGGGAACGAGGTTGGTTGCCTTCGATACGGAAGCTGAACGAAGCGTACGTGTCTTTACCTAAAGGAACCGCACCCGGGCCGTCGGCCGCAGGTTGATCTTCCTGGCTGCACGAAGCCAGAGTTAATACGGACAAAGCCGCAAAAAATAAATGCTTGAAATGTTTCATAATTGGTAGTTATTAAGTGATAAATAGTAAAGATTGATAAATGTATCGGTCGGGAAATTATCTCCCGGGACAGGATGCCGGAGGAGTATATCGATTTGAAAAACGGTTCGTATAGCTGCGAACAGCACGAGTGTCGATTGAGTCATGAAACGCTGGTTTTCCGGTGCCGATTTCCTCTTTTTTTATAGTGTCTCTTTCTTTGTAAGAAAGAGACACTATAAAAACTGCCTTATTATATATCTGATAATAAACCTTTTATTTTCATAAAAACAAACAGATATCAACAGATATTCTCCTTTTGGAAAATAATTATATAAATTAAAATCAAGAAAATATTCTTAATTATTTGCTTAATACACCTTTAAACTCTATTTTTGCGCAGTAAATATAACGCGCCGAAACTGAGAGGCTGAGCTTGTCTCTTTCTTACAAAGAAAGAGACAATTTTTTTTAATAATAAAACGATTTTCAACTTATGGGTATGTGATTTTGATTTGTCATATTCTTGTTTTACACTCCGGCTTTTCTCATTGTTTTTTATGTTGTTATCGATTTTCTTTTTCCCGATTGGGCTTCCGGGTCGTTTTGTTCCGTTTCTCAACATCAGATTAACCATATCCTCTACTTCACGATCGACTTTATGAATAGAAATTTTCGAGAGATAAATTTGAGTGGTACGTATAGAAGTATGTCCCAGGCATTGGCTGATGAGTTCGACCGGTTTTCCGGCTTCGAGCATCAGTGTCGCCCAAGTATGTCTTATTACGTAAGTAGTGAGGGGAGTAGAGAGTCCCGCTTTTTCACCGATTGCGAGAGCATGCCGGTTGACACGACGTAATGCGGATTCTTCGCCGATTTCTTTTTCTTTTATTTTATGGTGCATATGTAGGAAGGGAAAAACATAAGGTGAATTGATACGGCTGTAGTCATTCATAATCTTCAATGCTTCGGGCGGTACGATGAAGTTGATCGGAATACCGGTTTTACTGCGTAAATATTGTATATGCCCATGAGCGTCGACCGCATTACGGCGCAAGTTGAAAATATCTTGAAATACCATTCCCCGCATATAAAGCATAAAAAGTAGAAGATCGAGTGTTTCTTTCTGTGAGCGGCTGAGCCGGCAACGCAGCTTGGTGGAAAGTAATCCTCGTACTTCCCGTTGTGAGAGGGCTCTGCCCGAACGGCGTATGCCTTTAATTGCGATCCCTTCGAACGGATTGACTCGTAGATGTTGGTCGTGTACCAGCAGTTTGACGGCCTGATTATACAGAGCACGGGTGTTGCGAACGTAAAAATCGGCAGTTTGTGGTTTGCCGGGATGTTGCCGGTGGAGCCAGTCGACAAATCCCGATACCCATTCGGGGGATATGTCGCGTAAATAAAATTTACGTGTATCCGTTCCTATGTATTTGTTTACTTTGGAAACCGTCGCCAAGTAGTTTGCCGCTGTACGTAATTTTCCGGATTCTTTTTTACTATCGATTATTTTATTTAATATATCAGGCAGGGGATAATTCAGGTTGCTTTCATTCTTCATATTAGTCATCTGTTACAATCGTTAATCGCTTTACCGGTGCGAATTAATCTAAAAAAACAGCATGACTTAGCGAACTTGCTCTATGTTTTCGCCGACTGTTAAAACAAAAACAGGGCGACGCCGATAATGCGATGGTTAGCTACCGAACGGGGATTTATAATTTTACCGTTCGATTTATCTAATGTGCCGTATGCTGCCGAACAATAGGTATATTCCAGTCCGAATCTCCAGTGGGGGAGATTGTAGGTGAGTTCGGCTCCGGCTGTTATCAACCGGTCGAGGTCGGTGCCGGTACCGAAAACTTGAAATACCGGTTTACGGGCTCCTAAATTTTTGATATAGCCGGCGAATATTCCCGGTTTCCATTTACTCCCGTAAACAATATTTATCCACGAGCTTGAATTCCGTAGCGGGGTATATTCCTGCTTTCCGGTAAGGTTATCGATAGATGTGATACCGAATCCACCCAGCATCGAAGTTTGGGTAAGGTTAGAACCCAGTATGCTTTTGGCGCCGATATACCATTTTTCGCTCGTATATTTAGCATGTATTTCATACGATGCGGAAGTGAGACGCTCGTTTACTTTAAATATTTTTTCTATACCGTTGTTTACCGTAGATTGAGTTCTGTATTTAAGGGAGAGCAATTCGATGCCTACTCCGGCCAACCAGTGTTTGTTTTTGAAATCGATGCCGAAATAAAATTCGGGAACACAACTATATTTGATGTAATTTTGGCTTTTTACATTATTTAGTCCGACCGAGAGATACTGTGATTGCCAGATAGCCGCTCCGGTAAATTGTATTTTTTTATTAGTAAACCGGTATCGTATCTGGGGAGCTCTGCTGAAAGGCTGGAAAGGCGCTCCTACCGATAAATTGAGTATTTGGGGCGATACCTCGCCGAACAAGGGGTGCCAGGTTTGGCCGATTAGCAATACCGAATTACCCCAATCGAGATTAAAATAAGCATGACGTAAACGAACGGTAGAAAAAGATGTTCCGGAACCTCTGAAATCGGCCTCTATTTTAGCGGATGTTTTGGCTTTTCCTAATGCAGGTCCTGTAAGATCCAGCCCTAAACGGGAATATAATACATAGAAACTGCCGTTGGCTGTCGCATTCAGGTCTTTCCCGTTTGAGTCGTAAACTTTGTCTTTAGGATACATGTAAAATAGTCCGTCGACGGTTTCTTCATTTGCACGGCTGTTGTAAAACAAATCTGTTCGTATTTGACCGTAAAATTTGTAACTGAAGTTCTTTTTTTGTGCGTAACCATTAATCACAGTCAGTAATAAAACTGTAAAAAATAAAAGTTTCCTCATGTGTATACTCTTGTTAATCGTGCGCAAAAGTAAGATTTTTTTTATATCGGCTGTAAAGTGGCATTGGTAAATTATAGAAAAAATAAATTTTGTAAAGATAATCTGCCGTTTATTACGAAAGAAATCGGTGTAACTCCAAAGGCGGATTTCCTAAAATATCTTTATCGAAATACTTTTAACCGGTAAGTTTTTATTATATTTGAAACCTGAAAAAACACACGAATTCATTCACAAATATTTAAACTAATGAAAAACAAAACTTCTCTTTCGGCACTACTCGCCGTGCTTTTCGGATTTTTTGTCATGGGGTTTTGCGATGTGGTCGGTATTGCGACTACTTATGTAAAACAGGCATTCGATCTGAGTGAAACTTTCGCCGGTTTTATTCCGTCGATGGTATTTTTCTGGTTTCTTTTATTATCGGTACCTACCGCGATTCTTATGAATAAGATCGGCCGTAAAAATACGGTTTTGGTGAGTATGATCATTACCATTATCGGAATGATGCTGCCTTTTATAACTTATAATCTGACGTCTTGTATGTTGGCTTTCGCATTTCTCGGTATAGGTAATACGATTCTGCAAGTATCGCTGAATCCTTTATTGACGAATGTGGTAAAAGGAGACGCTCTTACGAGTTCTCTTACCGGAGGTCAGGTGATTAAAGCCGTGTCTTCGTTTTGCGGGCCGTTTATCGCAGCTTTTGCTCTGAATACTTTGGGAGATTGGATGTATCTTTTCCCGATTTTTGCAGGTATCACCTTAATTTCTACGTTGTGGCTCATATTCAGTCATGTAGAAGAAGAACCTCAGGAAAAAGCATCTTCAATGGGAGCGACTTTCGGGTTGCTGAAAGATAAAACGATATTGTTATTGTTCCTCGGAATTATTTTTGTAGTAGGTACCGATGTAGGTATGAATACTCTTTCTCCGAAATTGTTAATCGAACGTTGCGGGTTGCCGCATGATGTAGCCGGATACGGATCGAGTGTATATTTTGCATTGCGTACGATAGGAGCCTTGTTGGGTGCTGTTGTTTTGGCAAAATATTCGGCTATGAAATATTTTCGCATCAATATTATCGTGTCTATTGCCGCAATTATTTCTTTGTTCTTTATACAGGGTGAAATGCCGATATATATTATCGTAGGACTTATCGGTTTTACAATTTCCAGTATTTTCCCGATTATCTATTCTATGGCATTGCAGAGCAGACCCGATAAAGCAAACGAAATTTCGGGACTTATGATCACCGGTGTATTCGGCGGTGCTGTAGCTCCTCCTTTAATGGGATATGCAACAGATTTGGTCGGTAGCCAGAACGGTTCGGTATTCGTAATTCTTATATGTATATTATATCTGACTTACTGCTCATTTGGAGTAAAAGTAAAAAAATAATATTTTTTGAATCTGATATTATTTATGAAAAACCGGTTTTGAAAGAAACCGGTTTTTTTCTTGGAAAAAATTTGGCGAATCCTTTTTTCATCTAAAAAAGAATCGTATTTTTGTTACGTATTGGTTCATACTTTGTTTTCTGCAAAGTTGATTAAAAGGGAATCGGGTGTAACTCCCGGACAGTCCCGCTGCTGTGAATCTCCGTTATTGTTTTATTCATTACCCAATGCCACTGTCTGTATGACGGGAAGGCGGATAAAACAGGAGAAAGTCAGAAGACCTGCCATACTTTGTTTTTGCCGAAACTTGCGAGGAACGGGTTTCAGAGACGATTTATATTATCCAATATATTGTTTTCTGTATTTGTGGTACTCATGGCGATAATTCCTATCCCTGTCGCCGTTTCTTTACAATCCTGAAAAGCCTTGGTACACGATAGTTGTATTTAAGGCTTTTTTGTTGCAAAAAAGCGGGCGATATGAAAATTGATTACTTTTGTATTTCGAAAAAAGGAATTATCGTATGGCTCATCCCGTAATACATTTATTTAATCCTGAAAATGATTTGGCGATCGCCAATAACGGAGACCATTATATGGCTCCTCCCGCGGCACGTGCGATCGCTTATGATCTTTCTTGTTTACCTGTGTGGTATGCAGATGAGAGCGAACAAGTATTGACAGATAATAAAATAGATCTTTCTGATTTTTCTCAACTCGGATCTTTTCCGTTACAAGTGGGTGCTGGCGGGATAGGAGATCGGCCGTCGGAGTTTGTTCCTTGGGGATGGAGTAATGAAATTTATCATCGTTTACTTCGGTATGGAGTTGATAAAACGATGCTTCCTACTCCCGAGGAACTGGCCGGAATACGAGTCTGTTCGCATCGTTCGGTGACGATAAAAATACTCGATTATTTGCGAGAGTCGGGTTATGAATTGCTTCCCGCTGTGAATCCTATAAGATTGAGAACGGCAACCGAGGTGAAATACTTTCTCGAAAGTGCTTCCCGAACTGTACTGAAAGCTCCTTGGTCGGGTAGTGGAAAAGGGTTGAGCTGGGGCCGTGGCGTATATGATACTACTTTAGAACGGTGGAGTAACGGAATATTACGAAGGCAGGGAGAAATCATAGGGGAACCTTATTATGATAAAGTAGTTGATTTTGCCATGGAATTTTACAGTAACGGAAACGGAAAAGTCGATTTTGCCGGATATTCTTATTTTCTTACCGATAAAAAAGGGGTTTATAAAGAAAACTTTTTGGCATCTGATCGGGCGATTGCTCATAAATTAGGGCATTTTATCCCGGTGGCTTCATTGCAAAATTTGCAGATGCATTTGTCCCGTATTTTAGCATTGTTTTTAAACGGTATTTATAAAGGGTATCTCGGGATTGACATGATGATTTATGAAGAAAAAAATGTTTATCGCTTGCATCCCTGTGTAGAAATGAATTTAAGAATGAATATGGGAATGGTATCCCGATTGTTTTATGATCGTTTCGTCATGCCGGGGACAGAAGGTTGCTATTGTGTCGATTTTGTGAAAGAGCCGGGAAAATTATTTAAAGACCACATCGAAAGACAGAAACGCTATCCGATAGTTATAGAAAACGGACGGTTGAAGAGCGGTTATCTTTCTCTTTCTCCTGTAACAGAAAATACGCAGTACAGAGCGAGGGTAGAACTAAATTCAGAAAGTTTTCAGTTCTCTATATAAACGCTGTACAGGTAATCCCATAACATTATAATAGGAGCCCGAAATACCAGTGACACCGATATAACCAATCCATTCCTGTATTCCGTAAGCTCCCGCTTTATCGAAAGGTTTATACCGATCGATGTAATAGTTTATTTCTTCGTCTTCGAGCGTCCCGAAAGAAACCTGAGACGTTACAGTAAAAGATAATTCTTTGTTTTTAGTACATATTGTAACGCCGGTGATCACTTCGTGCGTTTTTCCCGATAATGTTTTTAACATAAGACGGGCATCCTTTGCACTATGAGGTTTGCCGTAAACTTTTCCCTCCAGCCATACGATGGTATCGGCTGTTATCAGTAAAGTATCGTCATTCATCATGGGACGATACGCTTTCGATTTGATTTTCGATATATACAGAGGAATATCCGCCCCGGTAAGCGAAGAAGGATACGACTCGTCTATATCGGGTAATGCAGTTACTTTATAAGAAATATCGAGACCTGATAACAGTTCTCTGCGCCGGGGGGAATTGCTGGCCAGCAATATGTCGTATTTTTTGAGATTTTCAAGCATTTCTTTCGGGGTATTTATTGGTTTATTTAGTTCACCAGACTGGTGTTAGGGGATAGGGTAAGAGTAAGATTTATCGCTTTTGATTCTTTCTTTGTATTTTTTTTATTTTCATATATAAAACGGTTTATTCGGGATATTACCAACCGAAAGCTTCGTCGGCCATCCATTTGCCTTGTGCACGCAACACTTGTTCGATGACATCACGTCCGCATCCGCATCCGCCGTTTTTATATGATATGTATCGGGATATCGATTTTATCTCCGGAGCTGCATCTGCAGGGCATGTAGGCAATCCGACTTTTTTCATTACTTCATAATCGGGAATATCGTCGCCCATGTACAGTACTTCTTCCGGTTTAAGTCCGGTTTCCTGTACCAGTTGATGGTATGCGGCTGTTTTTATACTTGCTCCCATATAAATATGACGTATACCTAATGCAGAAAACCGCATTTTAACAGCTTCCGTTCGGCCTCCGGTAATAATGGCCACGACATAACCGAGCCTTACCGCCAGTTGTAATGCATAACCGTCTTTGATGTTTACCATCCGCATCGGTTCTCCATTCGGATGCAGGGGAACCATATCTGACGAAAGAACCCCGTCGACATCAAAAATAAAAGCCTTTACAAGGGTAAGGTCGTAATCGATCCTGCTCATATCTTTTACTTGTTTTTGTGGTAATATTTATGTATGTTTTTACTAAGTAATTCGTAAATCTCCCGGGTATTTTCATGATTTAACAGATCGAGATGTTTTTCGATGACGTTGCGGTCGTATCTTATTGCCGGTCCTGTTTGTGCTTCCACAGGGGGCATTTTATGTATTTTAGCTGCTGTCTCATCGATCAGAGGTAAGAGGTCGGTGAACGATAAGTCGTGTTCTTCAAGCAAATCGGCAGCGATAGTATACATATAGTTCGTAAAATTACAGGCAAAAACAGCTGCCAGATGAAGGAATTTTCGTTGTTCCGAGGAAATTACCTGTACATTATCCGACAGATCTTTTCCCAAAGCGACCAGATCTGCCGTTACATTTCTGTCACTTCCTTCTATATAGATGGGAATGTGTGAAAATGTTACATCGAGATGTTTACTGAATGTTTGCAGCGGATAGAAAACTCCGTACTTTTCGGTCGCGGTCTTAAAGATATTCATAGGCATGCTGCCGGCGGTATGAGCCCATATTCCGTTATTACGGGGCATGTGCCTTATGAGTTCGGGCAATACAGTGTCTTTTACCGAGAAAAGATACAGATCGGCATCGGGACGTACTTGCTCGATTTGTGTTGTATATTCGGTCTTCAATGTATCCGACAACTCGCGTGCCGATGTTTCGGTACGACTGTAAATTTGTGATATCTTATGTCCGGCCGACTGTAGAGCTAAAGATAATTGCGTAGCCAGGTTGCCGGCTCCGATAAATACGATTTTCATGTTTTTTACCATTTATCGATGTGTACTTTCTCCCACATCATTTTTTCTTCGTCGAAGGGTTTGCGTTCTTCGTTTTTTTACAATAGGAAAGTTTTTCGAGTTGAAGTTTGTCTTCTACAACAACGAATTCCCATCCGGTCGATCGTTTTGAGGAAGGAGCCATTAGTGCTGCTTCGAGAATGAGCTTTACTTGTTCCGGCGATAACGGTTCCTCCGTATATTTACGTATACTTCTTCTGTTTTGCAGTAATTCATGTATATTTCCCATTTTGTAATCTGCTTATTCGGTTATAAGACAAAGATACAACAATGATGAAGAATCGCTGCGAAAAAGATATAAATTTGTACATAAAATGAGAGGGAACTTATACGTTAACCGATATTTTCACGTTAGGTAAATAATGGTTTATTATAGATACTGCGAATGAGATACAGATTATATATCCCGATACTTTTTTTCTTTTTGTCGCTGAGTGCTGTCGCACAAAAGAAAATAATGCTTTCGGGAAAGATAATAGATGCTAATAATCAGGGAATTGAGCTTGCGAGTGTACGTATTAAAGGTACGATACTCGGAACAATGACCGGGTTGGAGGGAAAATACGAATTGTCGGTTCCGGCATCCGATTCGCTGGTCGTTATATTTTCATGTCTGGGTTACCGTACCGAAGAAAAAGTTTTACTTACTTCAGAGGGAAATGTTACATTAAATGCCCGTTTATACAAATCAGATAAAAGTCTTCAGGAAGTCGTTATTGCCGAGCACAGAAAACAAACCAGTACTTTGCAGCGTATAGACTCTAAAGACTTGAAACTTATGCCGGATGCTACCGGAGGAAGCGTAGAAGCGATGCTGACTACTTTGGCCGGAGTGAACTCAAGTAATGAATTGAGTTCACAATATTCGGTAAGAGGTGGGAATTTCGATGAAAATATCGTTTATGTCAATGGTATCGAGGTATATCGTCCTTTAACTGTGCGATCTGGTCAACAAGAAGGCCTTAGTTTTATAAATCCCGATATGGTAGGAGAAATAGGTTTCTCTTCAGGCGGTTTCTCTGCCGAGTACGGAGATAAAATGTCTTCGGTTCTCGATATAACATATAAGCATCCGGAAGCTTTCGAAGGGAGTGTTTCAGCCAGTTTTTTGGGGGCAAGCGTGTATTTAGGACAGAGTACGAAAAAATTTTCTCAATTGCACGGTTTGCGATATAAAACCAACTCTACATTATTGAGTTCGCTGGATACGAAAGGAGAATATGATCCGTCGTTTCTCGATTACCAGACTTTTTTAACCTATCGCTTCGATCCGAAATGGAATATTTCTTTTTTGGGTAACATTTCTAATAATACCTATAATTTTATTCCGCAGGAACGTACGACAAAATTCGGTACTTCCAGTATGGCAAAACAGTTTAAGGTGTATTTTGACGGGCAGGAAAAGGATAAGTTTCAGACTTTGTTCGGAGCACTTACACTCGATTATATTTATTCTAAAAATACCGCATTTACTTTGATGGCTTCTGGTTTTGTGACCAATGAAGTCGTTAAATACGATATAACGGGGCAATATTGGCTCGATGATATCGATATGTCGAAAGAGGACGGCAATACGGAACCTGCCGGAACTCTTGGGGTAGGAACTTATCATGAACATGCCCGCAATAAATTGAATGCGTCGGTATTTGCATTCGGAATCAAAGGGGCTACCCGGATAAAGAAAAACGATATAAAATGGGGAGTCAATTATCAACGGGAAAAAATTACAGATCGGGTAGGAGAATGGGAATTGAGGGATTCGGCCGGATACTCGCTGCCCAATCTCGATCATAAACTGGAAATGATCTCAAATCTTAACTCGGACCAGACTATCGAAAGTAATCGTTTTTCGGCTTTTTTACAAGATACTTATCGGCTTCGCAGTACAGCCGGTCTTTTTACATTTACCGCCGGAATACGGGCTGCTTATTGGGATTTTAATAAAGAGTGTATTGTCAGTCCGCGTGCTTCGGTTGGGTTTATTCCTATTCGAAACGAACAATTGACGTTACGTTTTGCTACCGGTATATATTATCAGGCTCCCTTTTATAAAGAGTTCAGAGATACGATACGTGACGAGCGCAATAATTTGGTCGTGAATCTCAATCGTAACATAAAGTCACAGCGTTCTATCCATTTTGTTTTAGGCGGCGATTATTCTTTTCGGGCGGTAGATCGTCCTTTTAAATTTACAGCCGAAGTTTATTATAAAAAACTCGACAATTTAATTCCGTATGAGGTAGATAATGTGAGAATTTGGTATAGCGGTAAAAATAATTCTAAAGGATATACCGCCGGGCTCGATATGAAGTTATTCGGACAATTTGTTCCCGGGACAGATTCTTGGCTGAGTTTTTCATTGATGAAGGCTGAAGAGAAAATGAACGGTAAAATGATACCTCGCCCAACCGAACAACGATATAGCATTGCTTTGTTTTTTCAGGACTATATTCCTCGATTGCCTAAATACAAGTTTAATTTAAGAGCTATATGGTCGGACGGACTGCCGGTGGGCGCTCCGCGTTTGGGACGTCAGAACGGATATTTTCGCTCTTCTCCTTATCGCCGTGTCGATATCGGAGCATCTCGTTTATTGGTCGGTGGCGAGGATCGGATCATGCGTCGTGGATTTTTCCGACATTTTAAAAGTATCTGGATCGGATTGGATGTTTTTAATTTGTTGAATATTAGTAATGTTAACTCATATTATTGGGTAACAGATGTATATAATCACCAATATGGTGTACCTAATTATCTTACGTTGAGACAATTCAACATACGGTTGTCAGCCGAGTTTTAGTTTTCATCTGTGTAATCTTTCCAAGTTCCTTTGTCTTTTATAGGAAAGCAGTTTAAATGCAATCGGCGGCATTCTTTTATCAAGGCCTCTTTTTTGAAATGGTTTACGTCAGCCGAAATGATAATCGAGTCGAACACGAATAAGTTGGTAAGATCCGTAAGTTTTCCGGAGAATCCTTTACAGATAACCGCATAATCGACTTTTAACCGATGTCTTGCTGTTGTGTTCCGCCATCGGGAGGAGTCGAGAATGAGAATGTATTTTCCCTGGAAATATAAAAACGGTTTATTTATATATAAGTTTCCCGTAGGGACTTTCTGTGGAATCGTATCAGGAAGCCCGAGGTCGTTTTTCATCCAGAAATTATTTCCCATTCGATATATTTTATCCATATCGTTTAAGGTATCTACTCGAAATATATAATTTTTACCTTTATCGATAAAATTAAAGGTCGTACCCGAGTTTTGGTCAAAAACAAGCCAGCCATTTTTTACGGGTTGGTGTGGAGGAAAAACAAGATCGATGATGAGGAAGAGCAACAATGCCGGAAGTAAACTTAATAATAGAGTTTTTTTTCGGTAAACGATTGCGAGAATGGCAATAAGAACTGTTATATAATATAAAAACAAGTATCTGGGGAAAAGCCATATCCTTTTAATCGAGGCGAAAGGTAACCCCGATAAAAATTCGGTTATTTGCAAAACGTAATTCGAAAGATAATTCAGAATGAGCAATATCCAGTGAGCCTGAAAACCGATTGCTGATAAAAACAGATACAAGAGGCCGGTACCCATTATAAACGGCAATAGGGGAAGTATGAGAAGATTTGAGAGCAAAAACAGAATCGGTATTTCATGAAAATAATAAACCGCGATAGGTAGTGTGCCTATTTGTGCCGATAGAGATAATGCGGTGAGAGACCAGATTCTTCGTAACAGAATATGGCGGGGGAAAATACATCTTGTTAGTAGGTGATAAAGGAAGGTTATGGATAATACGGCGGTAAAACTTAGTTGAAATCCGATGTCGAACAGATAGTAGGGCTGGTAAAGCAACATCAGAAATGCTGCGATAAGCAATGAGTTCAACGTTATGTTTTTACGACCCAAAATCATACCTGCCAGTATCATCGTTGCCATAATCGTCGCTCTCGTTACAGAAGGTGATAATCCGGTGAAGAAAGCGTAAAACCATAATCCGGTTATGATTAGAAAATAACGTAAACGACCGCCTGCAATATATTTGAAAGGCAGAAGAATCATTCCTAACAGCCACCAGATGATTCCGGTATGTAATCCGCTCACGGCTAATATATGGGAGATACCGGCAGTAGAAAACGATGCTCGTTGTGTGGAGTTTATGTTTTGGATTTCACCCAATAAAAGAGCTTGTAGGAACGCCTTCCGTTCTTCGGGCAAATCAGTTTTTTGTATAATATCAGCAGCTCTCTTACGGAATATCAATGCTATCTCCCGAAAATTTTTATGAGGATCATACCCTAATCTTTCCCAGTCTTTGGTAGATACATATTGGGAATATATGATTCCTTTACTGCGGGTATGAAGAGCATAATCGAAAGAGTCGGGGATTCTTGCATTCTTAATAAACTGTAGATTTTGTTTGAAAATTACATAATTTCTTTGCACCAGACTTTCTGCGTTTTCTTCTTTTTGTAAATACAGTAACGCATATCCCTGTTTGTTAACGATCAGTTTGTCTTTTTGCATCCATCCTTTCAGTTCAACGAGGCAGCGTACCGATTTGTCTCTTATTTCTGCGTCTTGTGCGATTCTGGCAATGACTGATGTATATGATGGCGGAATTTCTTTTTCTTGCATCTGCCGAAAAGAAACCGTACCCGATCCTAATGCAAGAAAACTAAAAAAAATAAAGATGCCGAAATTGTTTTTCGTACGGTATTTACTTTCGATATTGCGTGAGGAATAGTGGATTATAAGAAAACAAATGCCGATACAGGTCGAATATAAGGGAATGATATATCCTTCGAGATATATCTGTGAGCATATTCCGGTGATAAAAGGTAATAGAAAACGCAAAAAAGGAACATATTGCATATAAAGGGCGATTAATTAAAAAGCACGAGACAGAGAAAACGATAAAAAGTCGATATCGTGTTTTTCAGGTACCGGAAGAAATAAAATAAATAAATTTTTCTTATCGGCTTCTCTGCCTCTTGTATATATCAGAGCATTTTCAGTTTGCTTATCATTTCAACAGGATCAGATGCTCTAAATACAGAGTTTCCGGCAACTAATACATCGGCTCCCGCATCGACGATTTTTTTCCCTGTTTCAAGATTTATCCCACCATCTACTTCTATTAGTGCAGAGGAGTTTTTACGCAGGATAAGTTCTTTCAGACGGCTAACTTTCTCGATAGAATTTTCTATAAATTTTTGTCCGCCGAATCCCGGGTTTACCGACATGATCAATACCATATCTACGTCGCGTATAATATCTTCGAGCAAGATAACCGGTGTATGAGGGTTAAGAGTAACGGCCGCTTTCATCCCGCATTCTTTAATTTGTTGGATGGTTCGATGCAGATGCAGGCATGCTTCGTAATGAACATTCATAATGTAAGCACCGGAGTCTTTTACTTCATTTATAAATTTAGCCGGATCGGTAATCATCAAATGTACATCCAGCGGTTTTTTGCTGAGTTCTTTGATATATTCCATAACCGGGAACCCGAAAGAGATATTAGGTACGAATACCCCGTCCATTACATCGATATGAAGCCAGTCGGCTTCGCTATCGTTTACCCTGTTTATTTCTTCCCGCAAACAACCGAAATTGGCTGCGAGTAACGAAGGAGCTATTTTGCAACTCATAATATATAATTGCGGTTATTTATGTTTTTTACAAATATAAAACAAATGGCCGGAAAACGAGGCTGTACGGATGAATTATTTTAAAAAAGAGATAAGGCAATGAAAAGAAACCGGACATAAGAAAAAGTTTTGTATTATTCTTTTTCTTATGTCCGGTACCATTGCACCGTTCAGTTTCAACTGTTATTTAATTAATTACGTATGAAGCCAGTTTTGCCGGGAGATTTTTTTCAAATGTATATGTCCGTGCGAATTGACTTATTTTATCGAGAGTGATCTTTTTAGGAGTCATTTCTATAAAAAGAGTTTTCCCGGACACAGTTTCAGATGTAGTTTTTTTATTCATAGGCATTCTTTATTGTATTGTTTATATAAAGAACGCAACTATGATTGCTTTATTATTTCGGCAGCCTTAAAATTATAACGTTAACGTAATATTTTTTTCTTCGGCTAATTTGCGTATGTTTAAAATAGCATACCGCATGCGTCCCAGGGCCGTGTTTATACTCACGTTAGTGGCATCTGCGATTTCTTTGAAACTCATATTTTTGTAATATCGCATAATAAGAACTTCCCTTTGATTTTCGGGAAGGGCTTTTACCAGTTTTCTGATGTCGGCATGTATCTGTTTTTCTACCAGTATGTCTTCGATCGTACCTTCACTCAGGTCTTTGTTGTTGAATATATCGGCTTCGGTTTCATCATTCGATATTTGGTTTTCGTTCTTTTCCTGACGGTAATAATCGATGATGAGATTATGTGCGATACGAGTGATCCATGCAGGGAACTTACCGTTTTCGGTGTATCTTCCCTGTTTAATGGTCACAATAGCTTTTACAAAAGTTTCCTGAAAAATATCTTCTGTAAGATCTCGATTGCGTACTACGTAATAAATGTAGGTATAAATTCTGTTTTTGTGACGGTTTAACAGAATGTCAAAAGCCTCATTATTACCCTTTGCATACAAATCAACCAACATTTCGTCCGGTTGAGATAATAAATTATCCATTGTGTTGTTCCTATGTTTGATTAAAGAGTAACGATGTTTCTATAGGCTTTTCGGTTTATGGGTTAATTATAGATTGTTTGTGTTTTGCTACAAATAAAATGCATTTTTCTTAATCCCTAAAGTTTTTCGAATGATTTTTTTACTTCGGATATATATTTAACGTCGTTAACCCATGAAATGTTAAATGTTAAAAGAGGGGATAATTTTTATTCGTCTTTTATTTTTTAATATTTTTATCTCCATAAATTATATCGGTAAATAGTGTAAATTTTACATTTGTTTATGTATCTTTGTCGCTTGATCGCTACATTTAATTCGATCATAATGTATCAATAAAATAGTAACACTTTAAATTTTAAGAAATGAAACCGACACTTTTTGTCCTGGCTGCTGGTATGGGGAGCCGATATGGCGGATTGAAGCAGATCGACGGGTTGGGTCCCAATGGTGAAACAATCATGGATTATTCTATTTTCGATGCCATACGTGGTGGTTTTGGTAAAGTTGTATTTGTCATTCGCCATACTTTCGAAAAAGATTTCAGAGAAAAAATTCTTCCTAAATACGAGAATATCATTCCCGTTGAACTGGTATATCAAGAACTCGATTATTTACCTGAAGGTTTCACTCTTAATCCCGATCGGGTAAAACCCTGGGGAACCAATCATGCTGTACTCATGGGAAAAGATGTTATAAAAGAACCTTTTGCCGTGATAAATGCCGATGACTTCTACGGTCGTGACAGTTTTGCCGTTTTGGGTAAATATCTTTCCCGTCTCGAAGGAGAAAAGAATCATTATTGCATGGTCGGTTATCGTATTGGCAATACATTGTCCGAAAGCGGAGCCGTAGCGCGCGGTATCTGTGCAAAAGACGAAAATGATTTTCTGACTACCGTTGTAGAACGTACCCATATCGAACGTATCGATGGTAAAGTCATGTTTAAAGAAGGAGAAACTTGGACGGAGGTCGATGAAAATACTCCCGTATCGATGAATATGTGGGGATTTACACCCGACTATTTTAAATATTCCGAAGATTATTTCGTCCAATTTCTCAAAGATAATGCCGACAATATCAAAGCGGAATATTTTATTCCATTGATGGTAAATTATCTTATTCAAAATAAGATGGCTACTGTAAAAGTATTGGATACTACTTCTAAATGGTTTGGAGTTACTTATGCTCAAGACCGTCCTTCGGTTGTCGCTAAAATAAACGAATTGGTTGCAGCAGGCGAATATCCGGAAAAATTGTTCTGATTTTATATATTTGTAGTTAAAGAAAAGAAGCGGGGATTAATCTCTGCTTCTTTTTTATTTTTTACCGTACAGCTTAGAGTCGATAAATGATATTATTTGTTCTTTTTCCTCTGGATAGAACCAGTTTATTTCAGAATCTCTTTTAAACCAGGTCATTTGTTTACGCGAATATACCCTTGTATTCCGTTTTATTTTCTCTATGGAAAAGTCCAGATCCCATTCTCCCGACAAGTATTTAAAAATTTCTTTATAACCTACCGTATTCAGTGAATTCATTTCCCGGTGTTCGTATACGTTGCGAGCTTCTTCTACCAATCCTTCTTTTATCATTTCGTCAACACGGTTGTTTATACGTTGGTATAGTTCTTCCCGTTCCCGACGCAGTCCTATTTTAAGGATATCGAAAGGTCGTTTTTTTTTCGTATTAGTACGCAGTTCCGAATAGGGACGTTCGGTCATGTAACAAATTTCGAGTGCATGAATAACACGTTTAGGGTTTTTCAGATCTACCTGATTGTAAAATACCGGATCAAGCTTTTTCAGTTCTTCACAAATGGCATCCAAACCTTCATTTCGGTATTTTTCCAGCGTAGCTGTACGTATTTCTTCCGAGACGGTCGGTAGTATGTCTATTCCGTTACAAACAGCATCGATATACATCATCGATCCTCCTGTCATAAGTAAAGTATCGTGAGTTAGGAATAAGTTTTCCATTAACTTTAAAGCATTTTCTTCGTAAAGGGCAGCACTGTAATAATCAGTAATATCAAGTGTCCCTACAAAGTAATGTTTTATCCGTGACATCTGTTCGGGAGTTGGGGCGGCTGTACCTATTACCAGCTGGCGATATAATTGCCTACTGTCACAGGACAAAATCGGGCATTTATAATATTCGGCCAGGTTTAGTGAAAGATCTGTTTTTCCTACACCGGTAGGACCCAAAAGTACGATCAGTGTTTTACTCATCATCAGTAATACGATAGAAAAATAAGAGCAGGTTTCAGGTGTTCGGCTCGAAATCTGCTCTTAAAGGTTTATAGATAATATATGTTTAATGTTTTTCGACTGCGAGCTTGGCGATTTGTACGACTACTTCACTGGCTTTTTCCATCGATTGTATAGGAACGAATTCGTATCGTCCGTGAAAATTATGCCCCCCGGCAAAAATATTGGGACAGGGAAGTCCCATAAACGAAAGTTGTGCACCGTCGGTACCGCCTCGTACCGGTTTTACCGATGGAGTAACGCCTGATTTTTCCATAGCTTCAAAAGCGAGATCGACAATATATTTTACCGGTTCTATTTTTTCATGCATGTTGTAATACTGGTCCTTTATTTCGAGGCTAGCGCATTCGGGGAACTCTTTATTAATTTTACGGGTAAGGTGCTCGAATTCTTTTTTACGCCGGTCGAAACGGTCGCGATCATGATCGCGAATTATGTACGTCAGTACGGTTTTTTCTACCGATCCCTCACATGAAATTAAATGGTAAAACCCTTCGTATCCTTCGGTGTGTTCTGGAGTTTCCCATCTCGGCAGCATGATTGCGTATTGTATGGCGATACGTAAAGAGTTTATCATTTTATGTTTGGCATACCCCGGATGTACATTTCTTCCGATAAATGTAATTTTTGCCATGGCGGCGTTAAAGTTTTCATATTCGAGTTCACCGATTTCTCCACCATCGAGTGTATAGGCCCAATCGGCACCAAACCGGTCTATGTCGAATTTGTGCGGTCCTTTTCCTATCTCTTCGTCGGGAGTAAAAGCAACGCGTATTTTGCCGTGTTTTATTTCAGGATGATTAATCAGGTATTCCATTGCCGAAATGATTTCAGCGATACCGGCTTTATCATCGGCTCCTAATAAGGTTTTACCATTTGTTACGATTAAATCCTGTCCGATATATTTTTTTACTTCGGGAAAATCTTCGGTTTTCAGTACGATATTATCTTCTTGGCTGAGTACGATATCGTTTCCGTCGTAATTTTTTACAATACGGGGAGTAACATGACGTCCCGAAAGATCGGGACTCGTATCGAGGTGGGCGATAAATCCTATTGTGGGAACTTTTTTATCAGTATTAGACGGTAAGGTAGCCATTAAATAGCCATTTTCGTCGAGGGATACTTCAGTCATTCCGATTTTTTTAAGTTCTTTTTCCAGTTCTCGTGCAAAAATCATTTGTCCCGGAGTACTGGGAGTCATATTGGTAAGCTCGTCCGATTGGGTATCGAAGCTGACGTAGTGTAAAAAACGATTTACTAAATCCATATAGGTGTGTTTATTATTGTTCTTCCAATTAAGGTCTTTCGTTTTATCGAGCAAAGATAATGCAAACCGGATGTAAAGTCAAATATATTTATACTTTGCCGAAGGGTTGCTTATCCGCTTCAAAGATACGGATAAAAAACGAAAATATGAGCGGATGAGTTACAGATGATGATAAACGTAGAAGATATAAGAAAACGGGTTACAGTATCTGAAACAAATTTTTCACTTGTGCTTAGTAAAAATTATATATCTATTTAAAAGAGCTTACGTACGAGGCATAGAATCGGAATATTACTTCTTACGAAAATTTTCAGGTCTCCGCTATTTTACCTCTTTCAGAAGTATCGTGTAAAAACCTAAATTCACGTGTATATGACGTAACAGAGAGCTTTAGGCATAAATGTCTCAATCCCCAGGTAATTGTTATAATCGCTTACCGATTCCATATTCACGATCTTATCTTTTATCTTACTCTCTAAATTTTAACTTGAAAAATATATTTTTTTCGCTACATGATTCACGGCCTTCTCAGAATCAGTAATATTGGTACAAACTTCTGTAATTTATATAATAAGCTTACTCGAAAATCGGTATAATTTTGTCATTGCAAAGTTGATAAAAAAAACATATAATTAAATACTAACCGATATAGGTATGCATGAGAGGACGTTTAAGAGGTTAGACTTGGAGAGTTGACGTATGACCGTTCTCTTCTGGCGGAGCCGGAGGATGTTTTCACTCTACATCTTGAAAGGTTGTGGATTCAACTTTTCCTCATATAGGTATCGAAACATTGAGCGTTGCCGGAAATTTACGGATGGAATTCGAACGAGAATAATATAATTTTGCAAAAGTATGATAAAATCGATTTTAAGTATTCTGTTTCTATCTGTTTTGTTGTTTTGTTGTATGGCAGTGAAAAAGAAACCGAATCAACAATTTACCATGAAAATGGAAAAGGAAAGTCTGGGGAATCTGTTGGCTTTTTATGCGAAACCGATGATGGTAACTGGTGAGGAGATCGTTGGGAAAGTAAACGTTTCTGCAATAGATCGTAAAGGTATGTGCACTAAATTGCCAATGGCATCCGACGGTATCGTACGCTTATCTAAAATAGAAGTTTTTCCCGAATATCTCGATGTGTACAAGACGTATGCGATAGAAGTCGGCGAAATATCTTTACGTACAGAACCGGGAGTGTTAACCATGTATGCTGTACAGGAAAAAGCTAATCCTTGTATGATTACTATTCTCGAAACATATGCTGATCAGGCGGCATATACATCGCATATCCAATCTAAACATTTTCTGAAATATAAACGGGAAACGCTGCACATGATTAAATCGCTTATGTTATTAGACCAGACCCCGTTGAGTTTTACAAATAAAATTAATAACTTCATTCAATAAATAATTATGAATAAAATCATTTTATTAACAGTATTCAGTATATTAACATTTAATGTTATGGCACAAAAAAAGATTGTACAAACTGCCGGGCGCGACCAACTCGGTGAGTTTGCTCCTAAATTTGCAGAACTTAATGACGATGTTCTGTTCGGGGAAGTATGGAGTAGAAACGACCTGCTTAGCCTTCGCGATCGTAGCTTGGTAACGATTACGTCGCTTATCAGTCAGGGGATTACAGATAGTTCACTGACATTCCATCTACAATCGGCAAAAAACAACGGTATTACCCGCACCGAAATTTCCGAAATCATTACCCATATTGCTTTTTATGCGGGATGGCCCAAAGCATGGGCGGCCTTCCGCCTGGCTAAGGACGTATGGGCAGAGGATACGGTCGAGACAGATGCTAAAGCATCCTTTCAACGGGAAATGATTTTTCCTATCGGTGAACCAAACACGGCTTATGCTAAGTATTTCATCGGTAACAGTTATCTTGCCCGTATTTCAACGGAACAAATTCCTTTTTCCAATGTGACTTTCGAACCTCGTTGCCGCAATAACTGGCATATTCATAAGGCATCGAAAGGTGGTGGTCAGATGCTGGTAGGAGTTGCCGGAAGAGGCTGGTATCAGGAAGAAGGGAAACCGGCACAGGAAATTTTGCCCGGAACAGTCATCCATATTCCCGCTAATGTGAAACACTGGCACGGAGCGGCTGCCGACAGTTGGTTCGCGCATCTTGCCTTCGAAATTCCCGGTGAAGATACCTTCAACGAATGGCTCGAACCGGTAAGCGATGAAGAATATGATAAATTAAAATAAGTGCAACGACATTGTTTTAAATCCATATTTTTAGGTTATTAATAACACTCCTTTTCCAGTGTTATCTCTTAAAAAGATAAGGAGCTTATCGTTTATCGATAATTTTGATTGTTTTATACTTTTACAAGCCGATAATAAGAGAAAGAGACAGAATAATTATAAGGTGCGGATAATTTATCATGATTTTCCGGATATATTGTGTTTTACTATTTCGGTTGGTTGCCATTCTTTTTTTATATATAAATAAGTACAACGGAAGAATTAAAAGAAGAAGGTGTCCACCCAGGGACACCTTCTTTTACGATGGATAGATAAGAACCTTAATCTTTTATACAAAGAGACTCGGTTTGGCTTATTAGTAACGTATTAGTTTGTAATCGCTATTTTGCGTACATCTTGTGTTGTCCCGTCCTTAGCTACGACCATGTAAATTCCCGGCTGTAACGAGATAGTATGGTTCGATGCTGCTTCTGAAACTGTTGCCAAACCGCCGGCGATAGTATATACCTCTACAATTACCGGAGAAGAGTGGTTTACATACAGTTTACCGGCCGAAGCGTATACGTTCAGTCCCGGTATGCGGGTATCTTCTATGCCGCCTCCTTTTTCGAAATTGGCGGTAAGCGTGGTAGAAGTTTCGGGCATGGCATAAGTAAAGTTCGCTTCTTCCGATACAGTTGCCCCGGAGGCATCGGTCCATTTTGTAAGGTCATATCCGGAATCGGGAGTTGCGGTAAGTTCTACAGCCGCACCCATAAAATAGTCTCCGCTTTTATCGGTCGAAGCGGTTCCGTTGTCACCCGCAGTAACGGTCAGAGTTGGGAAGGCGATGCCGGTATATTTTGATTCATAGGCTCCGATATCGCATTTACCTTGTTTCTCTCCGGAGTGATAACGGCTTCCAGACAAACTCTGAATACTTGAGAATATATCAGGATCTCCGCTGTCTATCATTCCGTGAGGCTTTTCAGAGAGACTCCAGTCGGCTGCGGCCAGTTCTGCAGTTTTAGCAGGGTCGGCTCCTATGAATGTAGTAGGCGCGACAAAACCGTTGAAATCGTTAAGGGCATACATGCGGTTGTTTGCGACGACGGCTCCATCGGGTTTGCCACCGGGAAAAGCGCAATTTTTAATCTGAGACTGGCTCGTTCCGAATGAGAATGTGCCGATAGCACCGTAAGCACCGGTATTTCCCCGCAAAATCGTATTGTAAATTTTAGAAGGCGCCATGATAGCGATACCGCCGTCGTCATAATTTTTTCCTTTATTATTGGCAATCGTACAAAAAGCGACAACGCCTCCGTTAACAGAGACGGGAACTCCGTTATTATTGTAGAAAAGAGAATTGGCGATACTGGCGTTATTTTTAAGATTTACGATTCCTTCTCTCATATCGTTGTTGTAGAAGATACATTTATCTAAATCTGCCATGCCTAATCCAATTCCTGACGAAATGGGAGAGGAGTAGTTAATGGCTGTTTGCCCCTTGTTACCTATGCATACGATTTTCGAAAGAGTTCCTCTGTCTGTTTCGGTCGTCATGATATTTATCAGATCACCCCCGTATTGTGACATTTCGTTATTTTCGAATAGGCAATCGTGTGTATAGTATGAGGCTGTGGGATTAAAAAATGACATTCCGATGAGTGATCCCCTGTCATTCTTATTTCCTGAAAAGGTACAATTATTGAATGATAACCCTGAATCGTTCGCTTCGAAACTTACATTTTTTCCGTCACGGAATGAAATACCGTCTATAATACAATAGGGTGCTGATATTTCATCGCCGTTCAGTGAAATAGCTTTGGTTTCTCCATCTAATTGGAAAGTCACAATGGTTTCGTTCACGAATTCCCAGGGATTGCTCCCTTTTTCCCGCTGGCTTGCCATTATTTCATCTCCTTTAAAACCGCCAGTGATAAACAGGTTAAGCAAGTTAGGGTCTTCAGCGCTATAAGTTCCCCATGAGGCGGTTTCGGTATAGGTTCCTTTTTGTATCCATACTTCGAAATTACCTTCTTGGGTTTCCATACCCGAGCTGATGGCAGCGCCTATCGTCGCTTTCGCTTTTTCCCAACTTGATCCGTCATTAGAATCATCTCCACCCTCTGCGGCAGGTTTTACATGGATAGCGGCACTCATAGAGAGACCGAATATACATGTCAGTAATAGTAAATAAAACTTTTTCATACGTTTGTAATTTTAGGGTTAATAAAAAGGTTTGAAATAGTCGGTATCTTTTATTTTTCACGTTCGGGGACAACCGTTCGATATCCCCGAATGATCTTTTTTTGTTTTACCAGTCTTTTGAAATGTTTCCGGGAGTCATAAAATTCCAGCCGGGTACCCGTTCGTTGATATTAAATCCCGTATCGATATCGGGGCCTAAATTCTGGCCCTGGAAATATCCTTGTATTATAATAGGCGAATTGTATTTAAAACCGTCATTGTCCTGATCTATCCTCGTCGAGGAGTCGTACATCACGACAGCCAGCCCTGTGGGACCTCCAGCTTTGCGCATGGCGGTTACTTTTTCCGTTTGTTCATTCACCCATTGCGTATCCGATTGGGGAATATTGTAGTAGCACGCTCCGTATTTCGATGGGTCGAGTCCGGCGATGGGTTTGCGTAAGCTTCCCGCCGCCCAGGGATTTATCACGCATTCACTGTTGTAGGCGTGGAAAGCATAATCGATATACCGTCCCACCTCGATTCCGCCTTGGGGCGTATCGAACGAGGCGGTGGGGTCGCCCACGTCGGTAAGTACGATTAGTTTTCCGGGCATGGCTTCCCGTAGAGCCTTAATCAGTTTCGGATACGATTCGGGATCGACGGGTCGGGCGCCTTCTTTGTCGTATTTCGAATTTTCATCCCAGAGGTTAATGCCGTCGAGACCGTATTTATCCACAGTATATTTGAGGCTGTACACGAGGTCGGCGATACCGTTATCGTCGAGGTTGCAAAAACCGATTCCCTCACCGCCGCCCTGTACGGTAAGACATACTTTACGACCGTAAAGCTGCAGGGGTTCGATGTACTTTTTGGCATTTGTCAGCACATGGCGGATATCGTTTCCGAAGAAAAGCGAAGGTCTTCCATTATCGTTCTTAACGGTGGCAGCCAATATATTTACATATTCATACATTCCGTAAAGTCTGCGATTTTTTTCCAATTGAAAATATATTGCAACTCTCGGAGTCATGTTCAGGGTATTGATACAGAGCATGAGTTTGGTTTCCTGACCGGGAAATCCCGGCTTGGGAATAATTTTGCTCGGAGTTTCCTTTGTTTCTTTTATGACGAGAAAATAAAGGGAATTGTATCCTTCGGCAGCTTCATTTACACGCAGTGCCAGCAAGGTGGTGTCGGGAAGTTCGGGCCGGAAAGTGAGGGAGAACATACTCGGTGCCGAACGAGTTTCTCCTTTGGTTACCGTGAGTTGTCCGTCGCCTGATAAAACCGTACCGTCTGCCGGGAAGGCTTCGAATTTTGTCCCGTTGGCCTCATTATACGCCTGTACGAGGCTTTCGTCGACGATGACGGTACGGTTGATATCTGTTTCGACCGGTCGGGTGAGTTCGAAATAGAACGAACCGGTTGCCGGTACATCTTCACGAAGAATGAGGATATCGGTTTTACCAGCTTCCTCTGTATTGCGAAGTATGCCGAATGACTTTCCTATATTCCCGGTGGGAGGCAAATCGCCGGCCGGAAATTGTATGAGGTCTTCTCCGCACCCGGCGAGTATAACAGTGGCTACCGCCACACAGCCGGAGAGGAGGTTCCTGATTGTTTTCTGATGTGAGCTATTCATCGTATGGGGAATTTAAAGGTTTGAATTATTTTTTCTTTTATTTTGTTTCGTTCTTTTTGGGCACCTCTATGCCATCGGGCCAAACGAGCGGACTTTTATGAGCGACGGCGTCGTTACCGTTACCAGTACGATCTATTACTTTGTCGCCTTCGCCTTCATCGAATTTCCAGTAGGCGCAAAGTCCGGGTGTATGAGGATCTACATCATACATGTTTTTGTAAATTTCCTCTTGCGTACGGGCTACGTTCCATACACGAACTTCGCAGATGTTCCCATCGAGCTGTCGGGTATAATCTTCGGGTTCACCATAGGAATGTCCGATCTTGAACATGAAGTCTTTTCCTCGTTCCTGCATGCCGAGATTAAGAGCAACCGGTTCTCCGGGTTTGGCAAATTCTTCACTGCGGCTCTGTTCTTGTCCGTCGACATAGAAGACGATGGTTTGAGTCGCCAAATTCCAAGTAAGAGCAACGTGGTACCACGTCTTAGGCATCAGCGATTTGCTTTTGTCGGCTTTTGGGAATTTCCATTCGTATCGTGGACCTGCGAATTGTAGTTGTTGTCGTGGATAGCTGGCATCACCGATACGCAGAAGAATATACTGTTCGATACCCATAATAGTAGATATGTCAGGTAGGGCACCTCCGGGAAGGCTTCCGTAGTCGAAACTGTTTACCCAGATAATCGCTTCATAAGTAAGTTGCGTCATGTTGTTTACGACATCTGCCGTAGGACTTCCCTTGTCGAAACCGGGCACCTCCATATAATTGTCTCTGAGATTAGCTGCCGTGGTGATCGCACTCGATTTTTTTACGATGTAGCAAATGGTTTTCGAACCATCTAATGTTCCTATGCCTCCTGAGACGCCGGTTACGGTTAATGGTACGAGATAACTCGCGTCGAGCGGTAGTGCGTCGAGGCCGGTGAAGGTAATCGTAACCGGTTTCGACTGAGCCTCACCCGCCGGTATTACGACGCTACTCGCCGACAGTTTATAATGTTTCGGATCGAGTGTCGGGTAATCGGTATCCATGCGGGCATTATAGTTGCCGGTGAGCGAGGGATCGACCGCAAAGTCTACCTTTACATCCTGTTTTGCCGGGTAAGTTAACAGCACTGTAAATACTTTCGGTACTTCGGTTAGGGTACGCTTAAAGGTAACGTTAGCGATATCTTTTGTTTTGGCAACGTCGAGATAAGCTCCGTTATCGAAAGGCGGTTTGTTGCTATAGTCGGTATTGTCGCATCCCGCGGCCATAAAGGCCAGCAAGGCGAGAGAAAGCGTCTGATAAATGATGTATCGTTTCATAGCTGTTACTTTATGGGTGAAGGATTAAGCAGTTGAATGGCTGCCCGTATGGTTTTGTAATTGGCTTGCGGATCGTAATAATCGTTTCCGGCATTATAAATTCCCAGCCCGGCAAGGGGGCCGGCCGATACGACGTATCCGGCAGTTCCTATGATCGATTCCTTTCCGATATCGGTAAGTTTTCCTTCGGGTGCGGCCGAAATGATAAGTTTAGACGAGGGTATACCTGCAAATTGCCTGGCATGATCGATCTGAAAAACGAGATCATAGGCGGTGGTCAAGCCGGATGTATTGAGAACGATATAATCAAATGCGTTGTGCAAATCGGTTGGCAAATCGGCTGGATTACCTTCGAAAAACAGCATTTTTCCCGATTTACTGCGAGGACCTGCCGATGCAAACAGTTTTTCCAATTGTGTGGCATCGGGAACGTTCGTACGGGTAATGGATAAACTGATTCCGTCGAAACCTTCTGCAGACATTCCTGAAACAGCTTTATTTATCGCATCTTTATCTTTGGACAAATCGGCATACCAGAGTATACGGGTGCCCATATCGGCTTGTACTTTTTTCATGTCTTCCCGATCGAAATCGGTAATTTGTTCAGGTCTCGTAAGCACGACATAGTCGAGGCTATCGGGCATTCCCCGTAAAAAATCTTTTTCGCTTACCGAGACTTTCGGAGCATTGTCGAGTCTTGCGTAAACGAGATAGTGAGGCCGTTTTTTATATTCTTTCAGGCTCTCTGTATATCGGGCATAGAGTTCCGGATTTTGCGATTCGGGACCGATCGTATCGAACTTGAGAGTTTCGGGTTCGTTCCAATCGCTGCATGCATTTATCAACATAGCGGATGCCCCTAATAGAAATGCGCAAAGGATGGTATGTAATGAAATATAGTTCTTCATAGCGATTTTCAGTTTAAATTTTTCTTGTTATCCCACCAGACGGGAGTACCTCCGGTATCGGGTCCGTTGAGCATTCCTACGGCAGCGGTTACGTTTGTTCTGTTCAGGCTATATTCTTCAGCAGGGTAGGGCAATCGGCGTATCCAGGTACCTTCGGGAATGCTTCCCCCGCTTTTGTTCAGGGCAACAGGCATTAGTTTCGGATATCCGGTACGTCTGAATTCAGCCCAGGATTCTATGCCGAGCGGGTATATCGCGATCCATTTCTGAACGATGATTCTTTCGAGATTGCGTTCGAAGTTCGGCTGCCCATCTTCCCACATAATAGTAATGTCGCTCAGCTTGGAGGTATAACCGGGTCCTACCGGAGGGGTATATACATCTGGATATTGCGAAGTTTGGTCTTTAATGTATTCATCTGCTCCTTTGACTCCTTTTTCTTCGAATGAGAGACGAATACCTTGTTCATACAGATCGCGTGCTTCACCGCCCATCGCCCAATTTCTGAGAGCGCCTTCGGCTCGGAGAAAAGTTACTTCGGCGGCATTCATCCAGAGAATGGGATCCGAGTCGGTAATGATCGGTTTCGAAAAACTTTTAACCCATTTATCTTTGTCATCGGGATCTGTACCGATACGCATGCCTATAAAATCATCGCCAACTTTAGTAAACATTTTTTCTCGGCGGGGATCTTTGAATCCATTCATATAATTGATGATTTCGGCCCCTACGCGATGATCGTTCCAATCGTTGTATATCATGGCAATACGATTTTCCTCAACATGAAGAAGGGCATTGTCGGCATTTGCTGTAATCACTCCTTCGGAGACCGCTTTTTCGGCAATCTGTTGTGCTAGAACAGGATCGATATATACGAGCCTCATGGCCATGCGTAGTTGTAGTGAATGTAAATATTTCAGCCATTTTCCGATATCGCCGTAATAAACGTCGTCGAATTTTCGAAATGCTTCGGGACTCAGGTCTTTATTTTCGGTGAGAACTTTATCTACGTTTTCGAGATCATTGAACATTTCGTTATAAACATCTTTTTGACTGTCATAAGGTGCTGTAAGCGAGATATCTCCGGTCGGAAGCACGACTTTCGAATAGGGTATAGGTCCGTATATGTCGGTTTCGCGGTGCATGATAGCAACTTTTAGCAATACGGCCAAAGCCCTTGCAACAGGGTCCTCGGTTTGGTTGAACATATCCCGGTAAGCCGGATACGTTTTTTCGAATACATCTACAAACGGTGCTTTCAGCCAATCGCTGGGCGGATTATAAGTGGAGAATTTCGAGGCCCAGGTATCGATGGTAGAGCCGGCATATCCTGCGAATGCGCCTCCGGCTAATATTTCGACAAACTGATTAAGATGTTCCTCGGTAGGAACGACTAATCCTTGTAAGGTTTTGAGTGTAGAACCTACATTATAGTTTTCGCGGCCCAGTTCGTCTTTTGTTACTTGATACGGGTTTTTGTTCATTTCATCGAAATGATCGGTACAACCGGATCCTGCAGTCAGTAACAACAGAAGAAACCAGGCTTGAGCGGATTTTTTTAAGTGTTTCATCCTATTAGTCTTTAAAAGTTGATCTTAATATTGAATCCCAGATTGCGTGTGCTCGGCATCATAAAATAGTCGATACCTTGATAGTAGTTACCCGTAGTCGCTACCGATTCGGGATCGAAGGGAGCCTTATTATATATCATCCACAGGTTGCGGCCTACAAATGCGATATTAATGTCCATCAGGTTTTTAAGTTTGCGACGAGGGATGGTATAACCGATCGATAACTCTTGTAATCGTATGTTGGTTGCGCTGTAAGTATAATATTGCGGGAGACCGCTTTGAGAAGCGATAGCTGTGTACCAGGTTTGAGGATCGATATGGCTGCGACCGTTTACGAGTACATATCCCGCATCGCGTGCTGCTGCCGAAGTTTCGGAAACACCGTATTGGTCGAGTGCAGCTTGGGTCGCCGAATATACGATACCCCCGATACGTGCTGTAAATAAAGCCGAAAGAGAGATTCCTCTGTATGAGAATTGGTTATGCCAGGCAAAATTACATTTGGGAAAGACAGAACCGAGTTTGATATCTTCGAGATTATCGACGGTGGTTACATTACCGTTGTTGTCGATCTCGATTTGTCCTTTTTCATCTCTTTTAAGGCCCGAAGTCGTATAGAGGTCGCCCAGTGTACCTCCTTTTTTTAAAATAAATTTAGCTTTTCCCAATGCCTTCATTTCTAATTTGTCGAGGGTAATCGGTTGTCCTGTTTCGGGGTGTATATAATTATCTACCAGTTCGATGATCTTATTTTGGTTTTTGCTGAAGGTAAGACCGGTATCCCACGTAAACCCGTTCCAGTCGTGTCGGTACCCAAGCATGGCTTCTATACCGGTGTTGCGTACATATCCTGTTTGCAGGTATATCTTAGAATAACCTGATGATACCGATATTTTGGGATCGAAAGTTTGATTATAAGTATTGGCTCGGTAGAACGAGGCACTCAAGGTAAATCCTTTGAGGAAACGGGCGTCGATACCTACTTCCCAGGAATCGGTACGTTCAGGATAAAGTTTTCCGATCGGAAAATGGGTTTTGGCACTCCAGCTTTGGGTCGTTTCGTTGTATTCGTAAGTGGGAATAGTGAGAAAGCGAGGATAGGGTGTACCTACCGAACTGAATGATGCACGGACTTTGAGATATTCGATTTCTTCGGGCATTTTTGCCATTTGAGAAATTATGGCTGATAATCCTATCGAAGGGTAAAAAAATGAAGATTGTGGAGAGTTGGCAAGTTGCGATGCCCAGTCGTTACGTCCGGTAAGAGATAGATAGATCATACTTTTCCATCCCAGTTCCGCACTGGCGAATACCGACTGTGTTTGTTCTTCCCAACCTTCTTGGCGGGCACGTTTTTTAGAGTTGTCGAGGTCGAAAACATTAAATACGTTGGGGATGCCTTTTTCACGGATGGGCCCCCGGTAACTCAATGCGTCGCTTGCATTATCGGTAATGCTGGCTCCTATATTAGCGACGAGTGAATAATCGCCGAAACGTTTGTTGATGTTTAGTAAGACATCGGCGTAAGTCTGCGAATTTTCATTTGTCTCTATGGCATAGTATCCTTGTGAGCTGCCTTCGGTGAGCGTAGGGTTGGAACTGGCGTATAATTTCTGTTCGTATTTTCCATTGGTATTATCTACGCGCACACGGCCTGTAATGTTTATCCAGTCGGTGATATCGTAGCTCAACTGAGCCGACAACATGTATCTCTTCTTGTTGTTTTCACGAAGATTACGATAAGCGATCCAATAAGGATTTTGCATTCTTAAATCACCTTCTCCCTGGGGCCAAAACATGGTCATAATTTTACGGGCGGGATCCCAGCGTTCGAACGATTTTATGAGAGAGAAATCATCTCCTCTCGGGAAAAGATAAGCCGGTACGAGTGGGTTGGAATATACTCCCTGATTGGTCATATTCCGGTCGTTTTGTATAATATATCCGGCTCCTACATCGAGTTTCATCTTGTCATTGAGGAACGACGTCGTATTTCGGAAAGTGAAATTAAAACGGTTATAACGATTGTTGGGTATCATACCGTCGGAGTTTACCGAAGCAGCAGAGAAAAAACTTTGATTTTTTTCGGTTCCTGCCGAAAGGGTAATAGAATTGGTATAAACGATACCTGTTTCGAAAAATTCATTGGGAGTATATCCCCGGTAACTGGCCTGATTAAGTAGCGGACCCCAGCTTTGTGAAGTAGAACCGTCGGGATTTCCGTTGCTACCGGTGCCGTACCGGTTTTGGAAACGGGGTAATACAAAAGGTTTCAGGAAATCGGTATTACTCGATACGGTGATCTGGGCTTTACCTACTTTTCCTTTTTTAGTAGTAATCAAGATCGCTCCGTTGGCGGCATTGCTACCGTATAAGGCAGCAGCAGCAGCTCCTGTAAGTACCGATATGCTTTCGATATCGTCGGGATTCAGGTCGGCGATAGCCTCGGTTGTTCCCCTCGAGTCGAATTCTGTACCGCCGTTTCCGCCGAAGTTGTACATAGGAATACCGTCGATTACATAAAGGGCGTTACTCGACTGCTCGATAGATTTTGCACCACGCATGACGACTTTGCTGGCTCCGCCTACTCCCGAAGAACTGGTATTGATGGTAGCTCCGGCAACTTTACCTGCCAGGCTGTTTATAAAGTTTGCGTCTTTTATTTGTGTAAAGTCGTCTGATTTTACTTGTTGCACATTATAGCTCAACGCTTTTTGTTCGCGTTTGATACCTAAAGCCGTTACTACTACATCATTGAGTTGCTTGGTATCGGAAAGCATTTTTATATCGTATATATTACGATCGTTTATCTTTATATGTTGTGTCTTAAAGCCCACGTATGAGAGCGTAAGAGTGCTGCCGACCGGAACTTCGATAGAAAATTTTCCGTCAACGTCGGTGATTACCCCCATCGTACTACCCATGATAGCGACGCTTACACCAATGAGCGGTTCTCCGCTCTCATCGGTTACTTTGCCGGTCACTAATTTTTTAATAGTTTCTGTTTCTGGTTTATTATCGGGAACAATGGCAATATTCCTGTCTTTAATGCGGTATGAGAAACCAGTACCCTTTAGTATTCGAGAAAGGGCTTGTTGTAAAGTTTCCTTTTCGATGTTTAGTGAAATATCGGGTTTGTCTTTTAATTGAGAGGCATTGTAACCCACATACATATGGGCTTGTCGAGCTACTTCCTGAAGTGCTTCGATCACTGTAATTTTTTGTTTTTTTATAGTGATTGTTTCACCAGATTGAGCAAAGACAGGTGCTTGCAGAAAGAGCAAACAGAAAAAAAGTATAAAACTCTTTCTGATCTTCGCTTGTTTCACTATAAATTCATAAATTTGTAGCATTATCTTAGTATTAGAGTTTAAAAATTCTATGGTTATTTAGTATTGACATTGTAGAGTTGTACTCTATTATCGGGATGTTGATTTCATATCCGGGATGAAAGTGAGGCTTCATTCCGGATACTTTTTTTCATGGGTAATTTTATAATTTAATCCAGTAATTCCAGTTAATGGTTTTCATTTGTTTTTCTCGGTCAGAAAACAAGAGTTGCCCTCTATTTTATATTTTATGTTACCTACAACGCTTTCGATGATATCCATAACTTCGGGTAAGGCCGCCTTTTCTCTGAACCGGAATGTATACTTATCGTTACCGAGACTGTTGAGGCTATACTCGAACCGGTAGGGGTATTTTCTTTCGAGTACCCGGATAATATCGGTGAGCGTCATTTCTTTGAATACCAGTTCGTCTCGTTGCCAGGCAGTGACATCATTCATATCGGGTATGAGCCGGAGGCGGTTTTTATCTATTCTATTGTAGGCTAATTGCTCATTCGGTTCCAATATTTCCGAAGATTGCAGGTTGTCGTATTCTACCCGGATACTTCCCGAAATAAGGGTCGCTTCGGTAACGGGATTATCCGGATAAGCGGAGACATTGAATTCGGTCCCTAATGCTGTTACCTGAAGATCAGCGGATTTTACGATAAACGGATGTTTTTTATCGTGTGCAACTTTAAAATTGGCTTCTCCTATAAGATAAACACTTCGTGTCTTCCCTGAGAAATTTTGTGGATATAACAGGGTGCTTTTAGAATTGAGTTGTACCTGACTACCGTCGGGAAGAAGAAAACAGCCTGTTTCTGCAATAGGAAAGTATTGTTGAATGAGATCTGCAGATGGCCGGCGAGCAATCGAGGCGAGGTAGAGTGATGAGGCCAGCATGAGTAATAAAACAGCTGCGGCTCCTTGCCAAATGCGTATGCGCCGTATGAAATTCTTTTCGGGTAACAATCCGATGCTCTTTCTGATGCGTTTCCATGTGTGTATCGATATTTCGGTATCGGCAGTCGAACGAGTCGTTTCCCATAATTTTTTAAGCGCCTTATCCTTTTCGGTAGCGTGTTCTTCATCTGTGAGCCACCGGAAAAAGTCGCTTCGGACGGAAGCCGGATAATTGTTCCCGGCAAAGAGTTCTACTATTCTTTGAAAATAATTTTTCTTTTGTGACATGAGTCTTTTTTCTTATTTACTGTATATGTCACAACTGAAATAGAAAAACTACTCAAATTAAAAAATTAAAAAATGTGAACATATAGAAACAGAAGTATCGAAAAACGAAAATTAGCGTTCGGCGATAACCAAAAAAAGAAACCACGAAAAAACAATAGTTTTCTTTAACTCACAGGTAGCTAAATATATTTGATTCTCTACAGTACGTATGCTAATACCTAAAATTTCTGCGATTTGTTTGTTGCTCATATCTTCGAATCGGCTCATGCGGAATATTTTTTTTCTTTTCTCGGGCATTTTTTCGAGCGTAAGTTCTATCAGCAATAGAGTTTCCTTATAATAAATAGGGTTAAGCATATCTTTAAGTCCGTATGCTTCATCTTGCAATATTTTGGCCGAATAGTTTTCTCGGTAGGCCGTAGTAATGTTATGGTGCTTTATCTGATTGAGAATTAGGTTACGGGTCATAGTGTAAAGAAAAGAATTTATATGTTCCCTGTCTTCCCATAAATCGGGCTGATCCCATAACCGGGTAAATACTTCTTGAGCGATATCCTCGGCATCTTCTGCGGATTTCAGAAGCATGAGAGCAAATTTTTTAACCATTGGGTAATTGCTGGCAAAAAAGAACTCGAATTTCTGTATCCGTTCAGTATTTAGTAAATTGTTTTTCATGAAGTATCAGTAAAATTATCGCTGTAAATATAAATAATAAATATAGAATATTATTGAATTAAGACATAACTTATGTTTATTAAAAAATATATAATGGATCGTAATATTCTTTTTAAAGAGATTTCAAGGTAATTTTTTTGTGCATAAACTCATGGGAAACATTTAAGTAGATATTTTTTACGATAACATTCGCATAGTTAGTGCAATTATATAAAAAAACAAATCGATAAAGATTAAATCAAAAAAAATAAAAATACAATCTTTATTTTTAAATTTGTTGAATTAATATATATTGCTTTTTGTTTATTAATGGTTGTATTAGTTTATGAATAAATGGAATAGATATTTTTTATAATCGGAGAACAGGTCATTATGGATATAGATGATAAAATGACGGAATGGTTGCATGCCCTTTCAAAAGGTTCTTATGCTGCGTTCGAAAGCCTTTACGACTTCTATGGCGGGAAACTTTATAATTTTATAATGAAAATTTCTTCAGGTGATAAATATCTGGCCGAAGAGGTGGTGCAACAAACTTTCATTCGGATATGGGAGGTGAAAGAAAAGATTAATGCCGAAAAAAATTTTTCTTCTTATTTATGTGTTATTGCAAAAAACATATTGATGAATGCATACGAGCGTCGCATGGTAGAATTTATATACAAGTTATTTATACGAAAAAGGAGAGGATAAAGAAAAGTGTACCGAAGAAAGTACCGATTTAAAATTTTTGAATGATTATATCGATACGTTGATCGATAATTTGCCTCCATCCCGTAAAAAGATATTCTGTTTAAGCAAACGACAGCATTATTCTAATAAAGAAATAGCCCGTATAATGAATATTTCTGAGAGCACGGTCGCGACCCAGTTATCGCTGGCGATAAAATATATGCGGATACAATTCGACAAGCATTACGGCAAATTATTTTTTATATTATGGGTGTGCTTAGTTAATGAAATACAATAACATTTGTTATTTTGGAGATTTGGGTTAAAGTAACTGTATACGATAAAAAAAGAAATGGATAAAGAGTATTATAAAATATTATTTGAAAAGTATCTAAGAGACGATATTTCAGAAGAAGAGAAAGATAAAATCGTTACATGGATGCGTGAGAATACGGCTTTTTCTGCTTGGTGGGAAAAAGAATTTGACAGTTGTAGCTCTAAGATAGATACAGCGTTGAAAGATAATATGTTAGTATATATAAAATCTCTTGTTTTACCTACAGAAAGTATAAATATACAGGACGAAAATCTGGTGAAACGAAGAAAAAATATATTTCTTTCCCGAAAAGGATTTTCGAGGCTGGTAAAATGGGCAGCCGTTCTATTTATTCCTTTGATTTTGGCTTTCATGGGATGGTATTATCTGAATCCTGTCGATAAAGAACAAGTACCGTTTATTGTAAAAGTTCCTAACGGAGATATGACGACGGTAATGATGCCTGATGGAACGGATATTATGCTGAATTCGGGTTCGCAACTCATGTACGGCGAAAGTTACGGAAAAGACGAACGGCGAGTTAAACTTTATGGAGAAGGTTATTTTAAGGTTGCGCATGATACTCGCCGCCCTTTTATTGTACAATTAGAGGTTTTAGAGATAAAAGTTCTGGGAACAGTTTTTAATGTACGGGCTTATAGTGATTCTCAAGATATTACGATCGTATTGCTCGAAGGTAAAGTTCGTGTTAACTCTGAAACGGCTTCGGTATCGATGCAGCCCGGAGAGAAACTTACTTATAACCGGATTACACGCCGATTCGATTCGGAAAAAGTAAATGCCGGTAATTTTATTGCCTGGACCAGTGGAAAACTGTATTTCAATAATGAATCGTTGGAAAATATTGTGAAAACCCTTTCGAGAGTATACGATGTTACGATTCGTTACGATTCGTCCGAAATAGCCGATGAGTATTTTACAGGTACAATCCCCGGTGGCGGTATTAAAAATGCACTCGATATTTTGAAACTGACATCTTCTTTTGATTATGTGATCGATGGTACGACAATTATATTGAGGTCAAAATATTAAAATATTAATATAGTTTAAAATCTACATATCTGTTTGGATAGTAAAATAAGGTTTCCTGTATATAATTTAAATCTAATAAAATTTATATATGAAAAACAGGAAACCGATCCCCATGAGAGCAACCCGAATTTTTTGTCTCGTATTGCTTTTGATTACTTCAACTTCACTTTTTTCACAGATTACCGTTTCCATAGAGAATATGCCCTTACGAGAAGCTTTGAGAAAAATCGAACAGGTAAGTAACTATAAATTTTTTTACAATGAAAATCTGTCCGGACTCGACACATATGTTTCCTTAAATGTAAGTAACGCTTCTATCGGCGATGCTATGCAAAAACTATTGGATAAGAAAAACCTTTCTTATAAATTAGAAAAGGACAATGTTGTTGCTTTGGTAGCTAAAGAGTCGGTTGAAAAGAAAACCAAAACATTGAAAGGGATCATCGTAGATAAAAATGATGATCCTGTAATAGGTGCCAGTGTAGTTGTAAAAGGAACATCGATAGGTACGATTACCGACATTAACGGCAGATACGAATTGAATGACGTACCAGAGGATAAAACGATTGCCGTTTCGTATGTTGGATATAAAACATTAGAATTTCCGGCGCGCAGTAAAGCTCTCGAACGAGTGATATTGAATGAAAACGGGAAGATGCTTGATGAAGTGGTAGTAGTCGGTTATGGTACTCAACGTAAACGAGATGTTACGACTTCTATTTCTTCTATTCGGGCTTCGGATATAGCGGATATAGCGGCAACAAGTATCGAACAGGCGTTGGTGGGGCGTATGGCTGGGGTACAAATCACACAACCGAATGGGACTCCCGGAGCAGGATTCGATGTTAAAGTACGTGGTGTGGGAACCGTAACGGCAGGGACCTCACCCTTGTATGTGATAGATGGTGTGCCTTTGAGTGATGATACGGGAGACGCAACCGGAATATCCGTAAGCCCGTTGGCTTCTATCGAGCCTTCCGATATAGAATCAATCGAGGTATTAAAGGATGCTTCGGCGGCAGCTATATATGGTTCGAGAGGAAGCAATGGCGTTGTGATTATTACTACTAAGCAAGGGAAAGAAGGTAAACCGAAGATAACTTATAGCGGGTATGCCGGTGCTCAAATGGTAACAGATAAAATTGACGTATTGGATGCTTATGAGTACGCACAATTAGTGTTTGACGGCCATAACAACGCTTACTATGATCAATTGAAAACTGCGGGAAAGGCTGCCTTATATGATCCTTACGCCACGAATCAACAACGTTGGAACAATCTGAAAACAGGAAGTATTAATGAAAATCAGGGATGGATGCTCCCTCCTGAAATTCTTCCCTATGTCAGAGGAGAAAAGGGATTAGTTAATACCGATTGGCAGGATGCTGTATTACGTACAGGTTTCATTACAAAGCACAATTTGTCCGTAAGCGGGGGAAATAAGAGCATTAAGTACATGCTTTCCGGGAATTATCAAAATGAAGAAGGTATAGTCATAAATTCGGGCTTTACTAAAATGGGATTCCGTTCTAAAGTTGATGTGAGTCACAAACGTTGGAAATTTGGGGGTAACATCAATTTAACTCGTAATATCTATGACTTGGTAAACACCGAAGGTCGGTATGGTGACGACGGCGTATTATCATTGGCGTTAGGAGCAGCTCCTATCTATCCGGTTTATGATGAAAACGGAAATTTTGATTATTCACAAAATAATACCAGTTACGGACAATCAAAATTGAATAACCCGGTAGCGGTAGCGACTCTTATCGAAGATAAAATGACCTCTATACAAATGCTGGGAGTAGCTTATGCTCAATTCGAGATACTTAAAGGGCTGAATTTAAAAACACAGGGAAGTTGGAATTATAATAATTACGTGCGGGATTATTACCGTCCGGCTGCTTTACCGAATTCTACAAATCGTATTCCGCCGTCTAATCCTACAGCGGAATCCCGAACCAAGAATAAATATACCTGGGTATGGGAAAACACATTAAACTTTAATAAAAAGATAAATAAATTGCATTCTATTACGGCATTGGCTGGATGGACGGCACAGCGATATCAAGGAAATGCAAATAGAATCACGGCTACAGATTTACCGATGAATGACTTAATTCATACTATTCCGGGAAATTCTACCGCGACAAAGTATGATTCGAATAAACAGGCTTGGACTTTGCTTTCGGGAATCGCGCGCGTACAATACAATTTTTCCGATAAGTATTTATTTTCCACTGCTATTCGTGCCGACGGCTCATCCCGCTTTGGGAAGAATAGCCGTTGGGGGTATTTCCCTTCTGTATCCGGAGCGTGGTATTTGTCGGAAGAAAAATTCATGAAATCATTTTCTTCCTGGTTAAGTAACTTAAAGATTCGTGCGAGTTGGGGAATGACTGGAAATATGAACATTGGTAATTATGCTTCTTATGGTATTATCAACGGCGATAATTATGTGTTTGGCGATATATATAGCATCGGATCGAAAGAAAGCACTTTCGGTAATCCGGATTTGAGTTGGGAAAAAACATCTCAAACAGATTTAGGATTGGAAATAGGTTTCTTTAATTGGCTGAATCTTGAAGTGGATATTTATAAAGGGTTAACTTCTGATATGCTTTTAGATGTACCTGTAATGGAAGCCTCCGGGTTTTCTACTATTCTGCAAAACATCGGAAAAGTAGAGAATAAAGGTATTGAAATAACTTTGAATACGAACGTAAAAATGGGCGGTATACGTTGGATGAATAGTTTTAATTATGCCATGAATCGGAATAAAGTCATATCGTTGGGTAGCGCTACTGAAATATACACTCAGTCGAATAAAGTGATTGATTTTATTACCAAAGTGGGTGAGCCTATCGGAAACTATTATACATATGTAACCGATGGTGTATATAAAAATCAGGCTGAGATAGAAACTGACGTAATGAATGGTATTATCGTCCCAAATGCTCAACCGGGTGATTTTAGATTTAAGAAATTCGGCAAGGATGATGTCATAAACGCAGATGATAAACAAATTACGGGAAATTATCTTCCACTCTTTACATATGGTTATTCCACATCTCTCAAATATAAGTCGTTTGACTTCGGTTTATCCTTACAAGGAGTTTACGGAAACGAAATCGCGAATATTAATCGACGATATTTGGCCAATATGGAGGGTAACGCAAACCAGCTTTCGATAGCGAATGAACGTTGGCAGTCACCAGAAAATCCCGGAAGCGGAAAAGTATATAAAGCTAATCGTAGCGCAACAGGGATGAATTCCGTTATTTCTACCTGGCATATTGAAGACGGTTCGTATATGCGTATTCGTGAGATAACCCTCGGATATGCATTTCCCAAACGTTTATTAAAGCGGATGGGTATAAGTAACTTGCGTATTTACGGTTCGGCTTTTAATCCCTTTACATTCACTAAATACAGCGGCTATAATCCCGAAGTCAGTGCTGATTCCAGCCCCATTATGCAGGGAGTAGATTACGGAACTTATCCGCTTTCGAGAAGTATCGTATTTGGGATAAACTTTAGTTTATAAAATAAATAAATGATTGTTATGAAAAATATATTAGCAAATATCGGTGTAGTATTTTTGGTTCTATTAACATTTTCGAGCTGTAGCGATTTTTTAGATGAAGTGCCTCAGGGGAATGTAGGAACGACCAGAAATTTTTATAAAAACAAGATAGATATCGAATATGCGCTTACCGCTGCTTATGCCAATTTACAAAACGGTTATTTGTATAAGTCGTCAATGGTATTAATGACCGATGTGCGTTCAGATGATTTAGGGTCGTTTGCCAATACGGGAGGTAACGCAGGCCGGGAATATAGCATTAAAATATTTACGGCACAATCTGATAATCAGATTTTTCGTAACGTATGGAAAAAAAGTTATGAGACGATATATCGATGTAATAATGTGATCGCTAACATCGGGGTGGTAAATGACGATAAGCTGGAATTGCAATATGAAGCTGAAGCGCGTTTCATTAGGGCATTGTTTTATTTTAATATTGTTCGTTTTTGGGGAGATGCTCCATTGATTTTAACTCCGATGACACCTTCAGAAGTGGCTAAATGTAAACGGGATAAATCAACGGAAATTTATAGTGCTATCGAAAACGATTTACTTTTTGCATCCGATATAAAAAATCTACCCAAAAAGTTCAGCGGTAAAAACTTGGGACGAGCTACTTCATTGGCTGCGAAGGCACTTTTAGGCAAAGTTTACCTACAAGAAAAAAAATGGCCGGAGGCAAAAGCGGTATTGGGAGAACTGATAAATATAGATAATGCCGGTACACATGATTTACTGCCTGATATCGCGAATGTTTTTAGTACCGCACCTGCGCAAGGTAGTTCGGCTGCGGATTTTAAAAACTATACCGGTTGGTCTCCGCAAACCATGAATAAAGAAATTTTATTTGAAGTACTTTTTAATAAAGATATACCGGGTGAAGGCCGGGATGCATTGACTTATTATGCCAATCAGGCAGATTTGAACGAAGAACTTAAATTAAGCAATACCGAAAAGTGTATTTATGCGACGGGGGATCGGCGAGCCGATTTGATGCGTAGCATGAAAGGTACGAATAACGATAATAACCTATTGGTGAAGTATGCCGATATTCAAAGTTCGCTGAAACAATATGGGTATCATACTCCTATACTTCGTTGGTCTGATGTATTATTGATGTATGCCGAGGCTTGTAATGAAGTGGCTTATGATAATTCTGCCGCAGCTCCGGCGTTATTAGCGTTGAATCAGGTTAGAACCCGCTCTTATGCAATGGGCGCATATACAACCGATGATCTTCCGGACCAGGATAGTTTCAGGGATGCTATTTTTCTTGAGCGTCGTCTTGAATTTCCGATGGAAATGCAACGCTGGTTTGATCTGATACGTTCTGGAAATGCGATTAATGAAATGGCCAAAATAAACATTAATATAGATAATGATGATTTACTCTATCCGATACCGAATAGTGAAGTCGTATTACGTAACGATCCAGTAAATTTTCCTCAAAATCCGGGTTATTAAATGAAATACAAGATATATATAATACTGTGGTTCTTATGCTTTTTGTACCTTCGGCCGTATGCGCAAAAAGTAGGAGATACATTACCCATCTGGGAAAAGGGTTATATGTATATTCATCATATAAATACAGGTTGCGGTGAATGCGCATATATTATTTTTCCCGATGGTACTACTATGTTGGTCGATGCGGGTGAAAATAATGCCGATTCTCCCCGGCATGTTCCTCCTAAACCGAACGATAACAAGGCGCCCGGAGAATGGATTGTGGATTATATTAAGAATATGATGCCTGCCCGACACAAAGGTTTGGATTATGCATTAATCACACATTTCCATAGTGATCATATGGGAGGTGTGCTTAAATCAAAAAATGCTTCGGGCAGGTACTATGATACCGGTATGATTACGGTGGCAGAAAATCTGCCGGTTGGCAAATTGGTGGATAGGGGTTTCCCCGATTATGACTTTTTAGTGAATAAAGAGGATAAGATGTTAAAGAACTATTTTAATTTTCTTCATTTCACTAAATGCAAAATAAAACTTGAAAAGTTTAAGCCGGGGGCAGATAATCAGTTCAAATTACTATATGATTCGGTTAGTTATGACGGGAAGTTCAAAGTACAAAATCTATATGCCAATGGTTGGTTATGGACCGGTAAAGGAGATGAAATAAGATATCTGTTCCCTGATTTTGGCCAGTTGCAAAAGTATGATATTCCCAAAGAAAACACATTAAGTTGCGCATTGAAGATTAGTTATGGGAATTTTACATATTATACGGGTGGTGATGTGACAGGATATCCTAAACCGGGTAGGGCATCGTTTCATGATGTGGAGACCCAAATGGCTCCGGTAATCGGATCTATCGAAGTTTGTTGTGTCGATCATCATGGATATAGTGATGCGACAAATGATTTATTTGTTTCAACCTTGTCTCCTCGCGTATTTATTATACAGGCAAGCGATGCTCTTCATCCCGACCATTCAACTTTGGAAAGAATGCTTTCTAAACAACTATATAAAGGGAAAAGAGATGTATTTACCACTAATCTCCATGATGCTGCCAAAATAGTTATTGGAAAGAATGTAAAAAAAATGAAAAGTAGGAAAGGGCACATTGTCATTCGGGTATTACCCGATGGTGAGCAATATTATATCTATATCTTAGATGATAGTAATACAAAACGAAAAATAAAGCGAATTTACGGTCCCTATGTATGTAAAAATGGTTTGGATCATAATATTTGAAATATGAAAAACAGAAAGTTTAATATTAAAATAGATATCGGATGAATACAAAAGATCTTTTAAATAAAAGTAGTTTATGGGTGACGTTGCTTATAATGGTTGCGGCGTTTTATGCATGTAACGATAATGATCAAGCGAAAAATATGAAGGCGGGAGTTACAGAATATTCTCCTGTAACAGGAGGAAGAAGTACACTGCTTACTCTGAACGGGTATAATTTCGGAACGGATATTAATCGTGTTAAAGTAACGATTAACGGAAAGGAAGCTTTGGTTAAAAGTGTATCGAATGAAATTATTACCGCTGAAGTGCAGAAAGGAATGAGTTCGGGTCTTGTCAGAATCATTTTGGGGGAGAGGCCTGATGCACAAGTTTTAATTTATGACACAGAATTTACTTATATATCCAATCAATTAGTATCTACGTTTTTGGGTGGAAAAGAAGAGGGTGAAACAGATGGTGAACTTTCTGTCGCTACGCTATCCAAACCACGTTATTTAATATGGGGGAAAGATAATGCGTTATATATTGTTGAAGATGGTAATGCCGAAATTAACGATATGGCTTGTATCCGGAGAGTAAAAGATAATCGATTAACGACTCTGTTGAAAGCTTCTGATAGCGAATTGGTACAGCGCATACGGGCTATCGATTTTTCTTTGGATGGAAATACCATGTACATTGTTAATGACAATGATGCGAGAGGCACAATGGGATTTGGAACGATGACAAAAAATGGTGAAGAATATGATAATTTGATTTCTTTATCGGAGCAAAGCGGTGTTACTTCGGTAAAAGTACATCCTATAAGCGGTACTGTTTTTATGGGTTATCATTCGGGGTCTTGGATATATAAATACGATGAGAATACTGGCTTTGCTTCAATGTTTCAGCTTCCGGATGACAAAGGGGGTATCGCTTCCAAGGGGAATATTAACAGTATCGTATTTGATGAATCGGGTACGACGGTATATATCGTTTCCCGAAAAAATCATGTAATATATAAGGCAAAGTATGATTTAGTTACCGGTAATTTTAGTGATGTTAAACTATTTGCCGGATCATTTGGGATAAAGGGGTATGCCGATGGTATGGGTAACGATGCCAAATTCAGCGATCCTTGTCAGGCGGATATCGACCAAGAGGGCAATTTGTATGTAGCCGACAGGGGAAATCATTGCATCAGAGTTATAACTCCCGAAGGTGACGTTTCGACCTATGCAGGTGTATATAATAAAGCGGGAATGGTCGATGGTATTGCTTCACAAGCGGAGTTTAATAACCCGGAAGGTCTTCAGTTCGGGCCGGATGACGCGTTATATGTAGCGGATTATTCAAATTATGCTATTCGTAAAATAGAAGAATCTTCGGGGCAATAATTTATTAATTCTTTATAGGCCGAGTCACGCATAAAATACGAAAATGATTAAACGGCTGATAGATTGTATCTTGAAACAAGGATTGGATTTGATGCCAATCGGTTCGATCATAATTTGTCTGAGACAAAAAATCTTTACAATAATAAAGTAAATAAATATGCTGAAAGCTTTAATAAATTTCTACAGAGTTTCATCTCCGAAACTTTGTAATACCGAAACTGTATCTGAAAAGAAACATCGGGCAAATCTACTCCAGTGGTCTACGTTTCTTTCTGCTACCATAGGTTATGGTACATATTATGTTTGCCGTTTAAGCTTGAATGTTGTAAAAAAGCCTATAGTTGAAGAAGGTATATTTTCAGAAACGGAATTGGGGATTATCGGTTCGGTGCTTTTTTTTACGTATGCTATCGGTAAATTTACGAACGGTTTTCTTGCCGATAGGTGTAATATAAATCGTTTTATGACTACTGGCCTATTGGTGACCGCATTGGTCAATTTATTTTTAGGGTTTACTCATTCGTTTATATTGTTTTTGGTGCTTTGGGGGGTAAGCGGGTGGTTTCAGTCAATGGGAGCAGCTTCTTGTGTAGTGGGTTTGTCTCGCTGGTTCGATGATAAAAAGAGAGGAACTTTTTATGGATTATGGAGTGCCAGTCACAATATCGGTGAAGCGATGACTTTTATCAGCGTGGCGTCTATTGTAAGTGTATTCGGGTGGCGATATGGATTTTTAGGGGCAGGACTTGTCGGCTTGTTGGGAACTTTAATCGTGTGGCGTTTCTTTTATGATACTCCTCAAAGTGAGGGATTACCTGAATTAAATCGGTCAGAAAATAAAATGACAGGAGCCGTTACTTCTTCGGACGAATACAATAGCGCTCAAAAAAAAGTGCTGAAAATGCCGGCGATATGGATATTAGCTCTTTCGAGTGCATTTATGTATATTAGTAGATATGCGATAAATAGTTGGGGGGTATTTTATTTAGAAACACAGAAAGGGTATTCGATGCTGGATGCGAGTTTTATTATCTCTATCAGTTCGGTATGCGGGATTATAGGTACTGTATTTTCGGGATTTATTTCAGATAAATTATTCGGTGGTAAACGTAATAAGCCGGCGCTTATTTTCGGATTAACTAATGTGCTGGCTCTTTGTCTTTTTTTACTTGTACCCGGGGTCCATTTTTGGATCGATGTTATAGCTATGATCCTTTTTGGGGTGGGTATAGGTGTACTTATTTGTTTCTTGGGCGGATTAATGGCTGTAGATATCGCTCCGCGTAATGCATCGGGAGCCGCCCTGGGTATAGTGGGCATAGCCAGCTATATCGGGGCGGGATTGCAAGATATAATGAGTGGAGTACTTATTGAAGGGTATAAAATAATTGAAGAAGGATCTGAAATATATGATTTTAGGTATATAAATGTTTTTTGGATAGGGTCGGCCTTAATTTCCGCATTATTGGCAACACTAGTATGGAACGCTAAATCGAAATTTTAAATTTTCAATAGATAAAAATTTATTCTTTAAATGCAAATGTAGACAAAATTATATTAATTAATATGTTGATAATAATGTAAATATCTAATAATAATAGGAGTATAATAATGATAATAATTAATATAAATATCTGATTTTCATATGTTATATTATCAGTCGATATTTCATTTTATAGATTATGAATTTATTTAAAAAACGGGATAATTATAATGCATAATGATTAAAATTACGAACTTTATTTTTATTTTTGTTCAAAATTATTCGGATATATATCAATTGACATTTTTAATTTTATGAATAAATGGAATTTCTTCTTTAGTAAATAATATTCATAAATTGGGTAAAAAAATTCCCGCTTACATTTTTCGATATATGCCAAGATTAAGCCATTGAGGGGACAATCATTTATTAGATAAATATATAAAGTAGTAGTTATGAAAAAGTTTTTTCTGTTAACGTTATTAATTGCAATGGTAAGTACTCTGCCCGCACAAGAACCTGCGCAGGCAATACGAGGAAATTTATTGGGTAGCCCTGTTCTTGTGGTAGCGCATCGCGCTGACTGGCGTAACGCTCCCGAAAACTCTTTACAAGCCATAAAGAATTGCATTGATATGGGTGTAGATATGGTTGAGATCGATTTAAAAAGAACGAAAGACGGTCATTTGATACTTATGCATGATAAAACGATAGATCGTACGACAACCGGTAAAGGAAAGCCCGAAGATTATACTCTTAACGAGTTACGGAAATTTAATTTGCGTAATGGAGCGGGGCACAAGACATCGCATGTGATCCCGACCTTCGAAGAAGTCATGCAGCTGTGCAAAGGTAAAATTATGGTAAATGTAGATAAAGGATACGAATATTTTAAACAGGCTTATGAAATAATGGTAAATACCGGGACTGTAAACCAGTGTGTTATGAAGGCCTCTTTACCTTATGAACAGGTAAAGGCCGAAAACGGGGATTTGCTAGCTAAGGTTATTTTTATGCCGGTAATAAATATCGATAACGACGGCTCGGATATGATAATCGATGGATACCTGAATAATATGAGACCGGCCGCTTTTGAATTATGTTTTAAAAATGACGGTCCCGAAGTTCAGCAACTTATCAGGAAAGTGCGTGACAGTGGTTCAAAAGCATTTATTAATACGATGTGGCCCGAGTTATGTGGTGGACATGACGATGATCGTGCTGTAGAACGTAATCAGCCCGAAGAAAGTTGGGGATGGGTTATAGGACAAGGTGCAAAATTGATACAAACCGACCGTCCTGCGCAATTAATTGAATATTTGAGGAAAAAAGGTCTTCATAATTGATATATATACAGTTGATGACAAACGGGAAAAGTTTTTATCCCGCTTGTCATCTTGAACGAAACGAAGCGATTACTAATATTGGTTACCTCGGGTAATTATACTTATCTCGTTGCTGCGAAAATGACTCGTTTTTTTTAATGACGGGGTAAAGAAAGTAAGGACAAGATTGAATAATAGACATCAAATATAATCTCTTGTGATTCTTAACAGAGCGGATGATCTCCTCAAGCAACGTAAAGAGCCTAACAAGAAAACAGGCATTCTAGAAGCGAAGAGACTATTTATAAACCGGCTTCCGTATCCGTTTTAATAAATGATTATTATTCTTCCAAATATTTTTCCGGCGACCAGTTCCATGGTTCCAATGATCCGTTTTTTCCATTAATCAGACGATCATCCTGTCTCATCTTCTGAATCAGTTTTGTCAGGTTAGGCAAATTGTAACAGTTATTCGTCTCGATATCATACAGCAGTTTATGGTCGTCGAAAAAAGCATTCCAGAAACAATCTACAATTCCGATGTTAAATTGATCCAAATTACCGTAACCGTCTTCACCATTATATTTTTCATATAAAGGCTGGAGGGTATTTACGGCATATGCAATTATATGATGTCGTTCTTGCAGTGTCAGGTCGTTGAATGAAGGATAGGTGTTTTGTTTGTCTCTTTCTGTATCCGGATGGTATGCCATCAGATCGACTAATGAACTCGTCATTTCGAAATATTTGTTACAATCTGGTGTTGAAAGCTGCTCGACGGTGTGTAAAACACCTTCTTGGATTTTTAATGTACCGTGTTTATCGCGACCGATAAATTTATCAATCAAAGAGATATTGTTATCGTCAAGAACCAACTTGTTGATTCTATCATCTTTATCGTAGCTAAAAGTTAGAAGTAAATTTTTCAAAATATCCGGCACATTTTCCGATAACCAGATGAAACTTGTCAGATTATCGTAAGATATATATTGATTGATATGAAATAGCCACTTCAGATCAAAGTCTGAATATTTTTTTTCATTCCATAAATGCACATCCCAATCATTTTCCTCTCCGTTAAATTTATTATTTAATATTTGTTGGGAATCTATATTTTTTTCTGATTTAGCCAAGTCTGGAAATGAAATTTTATAGTCGATTATATCGGGCAGATAACAAGTCTTTGAAACGATATTCTTATCGGCATCTATATGTATCACATCACCGATACCAAATGGATTTTGGGGGTTATATACAACGTCTTCATCATTATTCCTCGTGTGCAGATGTATAATTTCTCCAATTTTCACCTCGATTCCGAATATGGTTTTTATCCGTTTCAAAAAAGATGAGTCTGTCGGTACTATAAAGCCTCTTTTTTCTAAAGAATCCAAAATTAATTGTTCTGTAATTTTAAAATCAGGTAAGTCAATATCATATAACATTATATCACCTGCTCCGGAAGCATAATATCCTGCATTCAACTGTCTGGTTAATAACACCGTAATGCTATCATTTTTATTCGTTTCAATATTATTTTTTTTAATATTTCCACATCCACTGATAAAAATCGAAATGGTAAGTAAACCAATTCCTACGTTAAAGTATTTCAATAATATCATTGTTGTCGTTATTAAATTTTTCTATTTAATTTATGTCCTACCCGTTATGTTCCGTTTCCGACAAAACACCACCGGATTATTTATATATTCTTACGGTTGGTTAAAAAACGGTTTGTTTATTGTGTTTTGGAGTATTTTTCTTTAATTACCTCCTAAACTATATATTGTGATTATAAAAGTGTAATTTAAAAACTGCGTTTATTTTTATTTACCGTTAATATAATTTGTTTTTCCAAAAAAGCCAATTTATTTTATTAAAATAAAGATAAAATATGAAATCCTGTAATATTTTTCTAATTTTGTAAAAGAAATAAATTTTCTTATAATAAATTTTTCTTATGGCTTTCGTAAAAATATAACGAAGTACGATTTATCAAAATAAATCTTTAATTTTAATTTAGATTAATAGATGAAATTATATAGTTTTTTATTGCTTCTAATTCTAATTGCATTATTGTTGGTATCCTGTTCGGAGAGCGGGGAGTGTCATAGCGAACGCATGTCGTTAAATCGGGACTGGACATTTTTAAGAGTAGATTCCGCAACTCATGTTGATGAAGGGATGATCGTTAAGGGAATTTTTCCTCCGGGTGCGGTGAATGTAGCATTACCGCATACACCTCGTATCGAGCCATTGGTGGTGAACGACCAGTGGCAAGGAATTTGTTATTATCGAAAAACTTTTCTTCTGGATAAAAAGGATGAAGAGAAAAACATATTCCTGAAATTTGAAGGGGTGATGAATGTTGCGGATGTATGGCTCAACGGAAAGCATCTGGAAAAGCACCTGGGAGGATATTTGCCGTTTGTTATCGATATTACATCCGTCGCACATCCGGATTCCGTTAATACTTTAGTTGTAAGGTTAGATAATAGAGATAATCCTGTTACCGGGCCTAAGCCGCTGAAAGAACTCGATTTTAATACATATGGAGGAATTTACAGAGATGTATGGTTGATTAAAAAAGCGCCAGTATATATAGTTGATCCTGTATGTAGAAATAAAAAGGGGAGTGGTGGGGTGATCGTAACTTCAGGAAATGTATCGGAGAACAGTGCCGAAATGATCATAAAAACTCATGTTATAAATACGCGAAATAAGTCGGCCGACATTGTTTTAAAACATACGCTCATTTCCGAAAACGGGAAAGCTGTAATGAGTGGTAAAGACGGAGGATGTATTAACGCAGGTTGCGATACGATATTTGAATGTAAAATGCAGTTGAAGAATCCGTCATTATGGAGTCCCGATTCACCGATATTATATACTCTTAAAACTGGTTTGTATGATGGTAATTTTTTAGCAGATTGCGATACGACAAGGATTGGAATCAGGGATATTAAAATAACAGCGGAAGGATTATATCTGAATGGTAAAAAAATATTCTTGAGGGGCGTGAATAGACATCAGGAGTATCCTTACGTAGGATATGCAGTGCCAGATAACGCTCAATATCGTGACGCATATAAAATAAAAGAAGCCGGTTTCGATTATGTACGTGCTTCGCATTATCCACCCTCGCCGGCTTTTTTAGATGCTTGTGACGAACTCGGAATATTCGTACTCGATGCCATCCCTGGTTGGCAATACTTCGGAGATTCTTTATTTGTAAATTATATGAAGAGATCGGCTCGGGAATTGATACGACGGGATCGTAATCATGCTTGTATTTTAGGTTGGGAATTATCGGTAAACGAGACGCCAATGCCTGAGTATTTTATGAAGGAAATGAATGCGATACGTACCGAGGAAGATCCCGGAACTTATACGGCCGGATGGATAAAAGGAAAATACGATATATACATCGAAGCTCGTCAGCATAGAAAAGAGGTTGACCGTTGCATTCCTCTTATCGTGTCGGAATACGGAGATTGGGAGTATTATGCACAAAATGCAGGTTTTAATCAAAATAAATGGAATGACTTGTTGGAAGAGGAACGGACCTCGCGACAACCTCGTGAAAGTGGAGAGAAAAGAATGTTGCAGCAGGCCACCAATATACAAGAGGCGCATAATGATAATTTAACGACAAATGCATTTGCCGACGGTTACTGGGTTATGTACGACTATAACCGGGGATATGCCAACGACTTGGAATATTCAGGTATTATGGATATTTGTAGGTTGCCGAAATTTTCATATTATTTCTTTAAAAGTCAGAGGAGTATTTCGGATCTGAACGTATTTGCGAAACCTATGATAAAAATAGCTTCATTTTGGACTCCCGGAATTAGTAAAAGCGTAAAAATATTCAGTAATTGTGACGAAGTGGCTCTTTATCTCGATAATCGGCTAATAGGTAAGAAGACTTCCGATAAGGATCGTTTTTCTGCCTTTTTAAAACATCCGCCCTTTACGTTCGACGTTGAATGTGAAGCTCCCGGGACTTTAACGGCAAGAGGATATTATAAAGGTAAAGAAGTTTGTTCCGACTCTGTGTCTACACCCGGAAAGGCTTATAAAATAACTTTGAGTGTAGATACCAGCGGTATATCTCCCCGCAAAAATGACCTTATTTTTGTATATGCCCGTATTATCGATAAAAACGGGACTTTAGTGAATACAGCTTCCGATCGGGTATATTTTAAGGTAAAAGGAAATGGATCGATTGTAGATGATAGCCCAGTGGAGGCATTGGGCGGAATAGCGACTATTTTATTAAAAACGGGTTCGGTTGCGGGAAATGTATTTGTAGAAGCGACAAGCGGAAAGTTGATAAAAGATGTTCTTAATGTTGATTATAAATAGATATTATAAATTGTTTACAAAACTTGTTTTATTTATAGATTTTGATATCTCGTTTTTGAGGTATAAATTTATATACATTTATAAAAAGGATTTGCTCTATGTTTTTTATACTTTATAGACCGTTGATAATATTGTATCTTTACCCTTTAAAAATACGGAGTGTTAAAAATGAAACCTGATTCTATAGTTGTTCTCAGAACATTTGAAAATGCTGGTGAGGCCAATCTGGTAAAAAGTAAATTATTGAGTTATGGCATTCCCTGTTTCCTTTCCGATGAAAATACGGTAACATTATATCCTCTTTTTAATCAGGCTTTAGGTGGGATAAGATTAAATATTTTTTATCGTGACAAAGAAGAGGCAATGCGTATTATCGATGAAGAGCCGGATGAGATAGACCCGAATAATGAACATTCGCTTTTGTTAGAAAAAGACTGTATCGTTCGTCCGTATTGCGGATCGGATAATGTCAGGTATGGCACGGCTACCGAAAAGAAATTTCGTTGGATAACTATTATTATTTCATTGATCCTCACCATTTATCCATTTGTAATACGTAGAGCATACCATTGTTTTGCTTGCCATAAAGATTTTAAAAAATAGAGTATGTTTTTATGGGTGTGCCGTTGTCATATTTCGTCGTTATGATAATGGATATGGGGCCGTACTAATTTATCGCATTTTTTGTACCTTTGTCCGGATTAAATTTTATCCGGAATATTCAATGGCTAATCGTCGAAACAAAAAACGTTCAGGGAAGAAACAGAATAATACCTATCTTGTAAAGGTAGCATGGGTTCTGTTTTTTATACTCATTTTATATGGGTTTTGGCCTTTTTTAAAGTCTCTTTATCGCGATTATACAACCCATGGGAATGGATATGGAATAGAGCGGTATACTGACCTTGAAATACCCGATGCTTTAAAAGGGAAACCCGAGCAAATTATCAGACATAAAGGTTATACGGTTTCTTATAACAAAGATTGGCATATACCCAATTGGGTTGCGTATGAACTGATTCTGGGAGAATTGGATGGCCCTGAAAATCGGTACAATAAGTTTATGGTAGATCCTTATGTGAAAGGAATGTGCGCTACGAATGCCGACTATTCTCGTTCGGGGTATGACAAAGGTCATATGGCTCCTGCAGGAGATATGACGTGGAATAAGACGGCGATGAAAGAATCGTTTTATTTTACGAATATTTGTCCTCAACATCCGGGGCTGAATAGGGGGGTATGGAAAAATCTTGAGGAAAAAATACGTGATCGGGCCCGGAAAGACAGTTGTGTGCTCGTCGTTTGTGGTCCGTTGGCCGGTAAAAACGATAAAACGATAGGAAAAAATAAGGTTAAGGTACCACATGGATTTTTTAAGGTTGTATTGACTCCTTATGCAAAACATCCCAAAGGTATTGGCTTTATATTCGATAATAAAAAAGAAGAGGGGGAACCTGCTGAATATGCCGTTTCTATCGATAGCGTGGAAGAACTTACTGGTATCGATTTTTTCTCTCGTTTGCCCGATGAGGTAGAAGAAAAGTTAGAATCTTCTTACGATATTGGCGAATGGAAATTGTAATCAGTTAAATAAAATAAGAAAATGAATCGAATAGACGATACAATATGTGCTGTTTCGACCGCTGCCGGGGTAGGAGGCATTGCCGTAATACGTGTCAGCGGACCTGATGCGATCGAGATTGCCGATCGAGTATTTCGTGCTTCGGGAGTTAATGATATGCCTTTAGTCAGTCGTAAATCCCATACCCTTATTTATGGGGAAGTAAGGGATGAGACGGGAAATATTATCGATGAAGTCGTTGTTTCGTTATTTCGTAAACCTCATTCTTATACGGCCGAAGATGTAGTCGAGATATCGTGTCATGGTTCGTTATACATACAACAGCAGATTATCTCATTGCTACTCAGACAAGGATGCCGCATGGCAGATGCCGGAGAGTTTACGCGTCGGGCATTTGCAAATGGGAAAATGGATCTTTCGCAAGCTGAGGCTGTTGCCGATCTTATCGCTTCTTCTTCTGCCGCTGCCCATCGGTTAGCTATGAATCAAATGCGTGGTGGTTTTAGCCGGGAACTGGGGGCATTAAGAGAGAAATTACTCGATTTTGCTTCACTGATCGAACTCGAGCTTGATTTTAGTGAAGAAGAAGTTGAGTTTGCCGACCGGGAACATTTGACTCAATTGGCATCCCGAATTGAAAATACCATAGAAAAGCTCATCGAATCTTTCGACATGGGTAATGCTATAAAAAACGGCATACCGACTGCTATTATCGGAGAAACGAATGCCGGAAAATCTACTCTGTTGAACCGTTTATTACATGAAGAACGTGCACTCGTGTCGGAAATACATGGAACTACCCGGGATGTAATAGAGGATACGATAAACTTGCGGGGCGTTACTTTTCGATTTATCGATACGGCCGGAATACGTGATACTCAGGATAAAATAGAGAACATGGGGATTGAACTTACTTATCGGAAACTCAATCAGGCTCGTATTGTCTTGTGGGTGATAGATACGACACAGCCTTTTGAAAATTTATATTCTCTTGCCGAAAATATTTTATCCCGTAGTGAAGATAAAAAACTTATATTGGTTTTTAACAAGTCCGATCAGGCCGATGACAAAATGAAAGAAGATAAAAAGCAATTCGCGATTACAATACCCGATGCAGAATATTTATTTGTGTCAGCCAAAGAAAACGAGAATATCGATTTGCTCGAAAATCGTCTTATATCGGCAGCACAGTTACCTAAAACCGGAACCGATGACGTGATTGTCACCAACGCGCGGCATTACGATGCTCTTACTAAAGCATATAATGCCATAAAACGCATACAAGAAGGGCTTCGGTCGGGCCTCTCTGGCGATTTTTTGTCACAGGATATTCGGGAATGTATGCACTATCTTGGGGAAATTACCGGAGAAATCTCAACCGACGATATTCTCGGTAATATCTTCAGTAAATTTTGCATCGGCAAATAAGCCGATGTAAGAACCAATTCCCAGAAAACAAAAACAATTTATTAGTCGCTAATTTTCAGCGACTTTTATTGTTTGCACTTCCTTTATTTCCCTCTCATTTTGCTTCCTCAAACCGAGGTATTTCCCCTCATTTGGCCCCCGTTGGCTATTGTTATCACTACTCTTATATGAGGTGGTGGAGTGTTGCAACAAAATGCAACACTCTGATACGTGATGATACACTATGCGAACATTTTTTTGACGTACGTGCGATTCTACACTACCCCGGCGAAATTATTGGCGAAATAATTACCGATGTCGAAATATTATGAGTAGTAATATTGAGGTTCAGCGCGTTTGCCAATTTTGCGGGGCAGAATTTACGGCCAAAACAACGGTAACGAAATACTGTTCCCATCGTTGCTCCTCCCTTGCGCATAAACAACGAACGAGGGAGCAAAAGGTAGAGGCTACAAATTATGAAACATTATCTAAACTTAACTCCAAAAATTCGGCTAGTATTAATAACAAGGAGTTTTTAACTGTACCACAAGCCGGGAAGTTAATGGGTGTAAGCCGATTTACGGTTTATCGCTATTTGCATGACAATCTGCTTAAATGCGTAAAACTCCGGGGAAAAACTTTTATACGCCGCAAGGATTTAGAAGCGCTTTTTGACAATGCGACAGAATATAAAATCCGAAAGCGTGAGACCTCGATTGTCATAACAGATTTCTATACTATGAAAGAGTTAACCGAAAAATTTGGCATCAAGGGGACATGGGCCTACAAGATGATCAAAGAGAAAGGAGTTCCCAAAATCACTCATCGCGGGAATACCTTGTATAGTAAACTTCACGTAGATAAAGTTTTGACAAAGCCGAAAACCGAACGATCCATAAAAGAATGGTATACGACCGAAGAATCAATGCTGAAATATAACCTGACGCGTGATTCCCTTTATCACATCATCAAACGCAATGATATTACAAAAACTAAAGCAGGAAGGTATATCAAGATTGCCAAAGAGGAATTAGACAGAATTTTTGAACAACCAATAATATATTAAAACTATGGCAACAAAAGTAAAACTACGGCGCAAGCCGATCACGCAAGGACGTGCAACACTCTTTCTGGATTATTATCCGCCAATCCTCGACCCTGAAACGATGAAGATGATCCATAAGGAATATCTGGGGATCTATATCTTTCAGGAACCACAGAACGAGATCCAACGGGAATACAATGCCGATATGTTGTTGAAAGCCGAGGCTATTCAGGCTATGCGTATCCAAGCGGTAATCAACGAAGAATTTGGGTTCCTCGACAAACGCAAGCAGAAAGGCGATTTCCTTGCCTATTTCCGGAGCTTTCTGATGAAGAAAGACCCGAAGTGGAAAATGGTTTACGCCCACTTCGAGAAGTTCACCAAAGGTAAGTGTACTTTCGGGGAAGTCAATGTCGATCTCTGCCGAAAGTTCCGCGAGTACCTGTTGAATGCAAACCAACTCAAATTTTCCAAGAAGAAACTGGAGCGTAATTCGGCTGCCGGATATTATTCGACGTTCCGGGGACTGTTGAAGATCGCCTACCGGGACAAGATGATCCGGGAGAACGTCAACGACTTCCTCGAGAAGATCGAATATAAAGATGTGAAGAAAGAGTTTCTGACCGCCGAGGAATTGGGTCGGTTGGCAGGCGCTCCGTGCGAAATCCCGGTACTAAAAGCCGCATCGCTTTTTGCCTGTCTGACCGGGTTGCGGATCAGCGATATATTGAAACTCGATTGGAAACACATTGTCCCGGCGCAGGACGGCGGTTACTGTATGCGCCTCAGAACCGAAAAGACCGAAACCGAAACTACTCTACCGATAAGCGATGAGGCATTGGAATTATGCGGGGAGCGCTCAACCGGGAAAGTATTCAAGGGACTTGAACGCAGTATGATCCAACATCCCCTGCAAAAATGGCTCAAGTCGGCCGGCATCGAGAAGCACATCACATTCCATTGCTTCCGTCACACGTTCGCTACCCTACAGATTGCTCTCGGCACCGATATTTTCACTGTCAGCAAGATGCTCACCCACAAGAACGTCTCAACGACCCAGATTTACGCAGAACTGGTGAATGAGAAGAAACGGGAGTCTGCGAACAGAATTTCTTTGAAAAAATTGGTTCTAAAAGAAGACTAATATTTCTAAACGGCAAGAGATGCAAGCGTCTCTTGCCGTTTTTTGATTATTTCTCACATTTCTTAATCTTTTCGTTTGTCTCTTCCCTATCTATTAAGAAACAAACACTGAATTATGACAAAAAATGAAATCACTTTTGATAATCTGCCTGCAGCGGTAGGTTATCTGATAGAAGAGATCCGTGAGATAAAAGACTTAGTATCCCGGTCGACGGAACCACTTCCTAATAAAAATATGCCTGTTGGAATAGATGAAGCATGCCGGATTGTTGGCAAAGCAAAGTCAACAATTTATACTTCCGTACAGAAGGGTTTGATACCTTGCTGCAAGGTAGGCCAGAAACTTTATTTTTATGAGCATGAATTACTGGATTGGATAGCCGCCGGCCGGAAAAAGTGTATCGCTGAAACCAAAGCGGATATTGAAATGCAGATGCAGAAATCAGTGCGAAACAAACCACGAAATTCAAGTTTCTTAGAATAACAACGCCCGGAACTGTCATGCCTAATAAGCCCATGAAATCTAATTTCGTTGGCTTATTTGTGCAGTAAGTAGCTGTATCAGCCAGTTCGCCCTATACATTATGAATAATTAAATCATATTCCTCCTCGGATAAACGACATTGCAGGTATTTTATATGAGGAAATTTTTTAAGGGCTGCTTTTACTTTCTCTATATCCTCTTTACTTGTCCTATGCCCGAATATTACACTTCTCAATGATTCGGGATTTATGGGGATTCTATTCGGTGCACCTGCGGGGTTATCATTTATGATCCTTACCTCTTTTTCGTAACTCCAATCCTGAGATTTATTCTTCAAAACACTCACTATGGATTTATCCTTTTGCGCCATAAAATTTATTTCTGGTAATTTTTCGTGATATATGACAGGTATAGCATATTGGAAAACATTGAGGTCAAGAGAAATGTCATACTCCAAAACCATTCCTCTATGATTGTCGGCATAATGTGACCACATTAGCTTATTGGTTTTCGATTTGGAAAAACAACAAACTTTGGTCTGTGCAAGCATTGATTGAAATGCTCTCTTATAGTAATCGTTAGATTGACGTATTAGATTTGGAATTTCATAGATTTTTTCTTCGACTTTTGGAGTCCCTCCATTACGGCTAATACTGAAATTCAAAGATATCTCCATTGTCGTGTCTTGCTCGACCTCTTTCAGTTTAATACTGCCTTCAAAGGGATCATTCAAATCATCTGCGGACGAAAACCATAGATAACACTTTTCCAATGCATCTATTTCATTCGGGTTAATAGGTCTGTAACGGTATAAGGTGCAGCAACCTATTCGACTAGCTACATAATCTAAAAGAAGTTTATTGGGAGTATTTTTATTCTGTATATCCATATTATCCCAAATATAAGAAATTTAACAATTCACACCCCATATCCGTATATATGAATTCTATATACAAATAACCCCCTCGATATTTTCGAAGGGGTTATTGTTTATGGATAGGTAGTCATAACCAACCTGTGGATATTTTCACGTTCACAGGCGTGAATAAAGTCGGATATATATTGCGTTTCTTATCCCGGCTCCGCTACTCCAAAGAAAAGACAATATTGATCTCAGAGCTTACCCCCTGTTCGCCCGTAGGAATCCCGGAGTCGCCGGAATCCATAGCAAGCGCCTCCTCTTTGAACATCAGGTTATTCTGAAACGCGCGGGTTTGCGCTACGTCCCGGCTAACCACTTCTGAAATAGTGAGCACTTTACCTATTTTACGCCCTGAAAGTTCGGCGTATTGTTGGGCCTTGTCAAATGCCTTTTGATATGCCAATTCGCGGCTTTGTTTGAATAACTCCGTCTTGTGCTCAATGTCGAATTGAATGTTCTGAACTTCAACCTTGTCGATCGCCGTAATCTGATCCAGTATGGACGAGAACCTTTCTGGCGTGTTGATCATATCGTTTACGGTCACCACGATGGTCTGCTGTGCACGTTGTCCGAGCGTAACCCTTCGGCCGTTGCGGTATTCGTATTCGACGTCGTAATTGAGCGATGTGGTTTTCAGGAATTTATCCTCAACGTTTTCTGCCTTCAGTATGGCCAGGATCTGCTGCATAGTTTGCTCCGCGGCGGTTTTGGCTTGTTTGGTAGTTGGCGCTGTGTGCGAAAAACTGACGTTCATCAGCACCATATCCGGTTGCGCCAATACCGTTCCGATTCCAGAAACTGAAACCGAGTCCTGATTTTCCCGGACTTTGAGATTACAGGAGGACAGTGAAAAAAGTATCAGGGAGAATGCTATGCCTGTTAAAAGTTTTTTGTTCATATGATTTACGGTTTTTAAAGTGTTATGGTTTAGGAGGGGGTATTTCACTGCAATTTACAGATTTTACCGGAATTCCAGGTTAGATTGAAAAAACATCGTTGATTTTTGCAATCCGAATTATTAGGCATACTTTAGCCGGATAAGCCAAACTTCGGTTTTTGAGTTCAATTTGGGAACAAAATATTCTTCATTCGATATAAAACATATTAAGTAAATGCGGTGTGCAGTTTCTGTTTCACCGCTTTTTTGTGAACATATGTCATTCGGATTCTGTAGGTTGGCTTATTGGAAAAATAATGTCAAACTAAAAGAATCAATGCTATGTTTTCAATTAATGTTAAAGGAGAGCGAAATCCCCGTGACTTGGAGATGGTCAAACTCAGGCTCATCTTTTTTCAGAGCGGATACAACCGCATCCCCAAAGTTATCCCGATATCCGGACGATATGAGGAATGGAATCAAAAACGTCAGTTATTCGACGGGAATACAAAGGATGTGCATGAGCGTAACCAGCTTATCCTGAAAGAAAAATTAAGATACCGGAAGATTGCGGAAAAATGGGAATCCAGCGGGTATGATTGGATTCCCAAGGAGCTGGCCCATTACTTTGATCAAAGAGACAAAGACTCCATACCTTACATAAGGGTGTCGGCTATGCTTGATCGTATTGCCGAACAATTCCACAAACAGGAAAGAATTAAGAACGGTCATGTCCTAACCAGCTCTTCCAACGCAAAGAAATACAAACTCCTCAAAAAAACATTGGGAGAATTTACCCATAATGTTTACCGGAAAGAATTTAGCAAATACCGTTTTTGCGATATAAACGAGTCTTTCCTCGCAGCTTTTGTCCTGTACTTGAAGAAAAGAGGGGCGCAGAATGGTAATGGTGGCGGAGTCCAGGGCAAGCTAAAACTCCTGCATGCTACTTTTGTTGCAGCCAAACGGCAAGGTGTTTATAACGTGAGAATAGCGGTTTTCGATTCTGTCCGAACGAAATACAAAGTGCAGCCTGTCACTCCTAAAACCATTTCGTCTAAAACCGTGACTATGATAGAGGAAATGGATACGTCATGGTTGACGCACAGGCAAATGATGGACAGGGAGCTTTTTCTGTTCAGTGCGTATGTCGGCGGGATGTCGCCTGTCGATGTCTGCTACCTGAGGCATCGCAGCATAAAAGGAAATGAAATTATTTACGAACGCATAAAATGCGACAAGATAGCCCGGCCGGTCTTAATCGACAAGGCAAAAGCTATCATTGAAAAATACCGGAAAACCTGCTCTGAATATGTGTTTCCAGTTTTCACTCGCAAACACGATACGACCAAAAGGATGCTTGGGAGGGTGCGGCAATTATCACACAGGGTAAACGACACCCTTGCCTGTATCTGTGAATCGCTAGGCATTCAAGAACATATTACTTGGAGGATGGCAAGGTCATATTTCATATCGAAAATGGTTGACGAAGGGTATCACGCATTGCAGATAGCCGAACAAACCGGCAACAGTCCGGGTACGATTCATCGGTTCTATTATTCCCATACGAATAAAGAAGAGCTACGCCAAAATATGAACAAGGTATTTTAGTATCCAAGGTTAATAATATTCTAAATAACAACCTTGTAGCGTGTAGGTAATTATGTAGCCATCTGTGTACCCAAGAATGAGTAAGGCCGTCTCTATATATATTCAAAACCGGGGCTTATTATCGTGTTATTAGAACAATTTTATGATCAGCGAAAATAACCATCTAAGAGACTCTTTTATGACCATTGAAATCACATTGCTCCCCACTGGATCCTTCCAGATTTTCTTAATACTGTCCTTGAAAACTGTATATATCCTACCCTTGTTTTTCATCATTTTTTGTTCCATTCTTTGTCTTTCTTATGAGTCGTGTCAAAACTATAAGTCACTGTGTGTCAAGGCGCCAATTTATTAAAAACGTTAGCCCTTTGCGAGCTACTCTTATTATTTGTATATATAGAGAAGGCCCGTATAAACTGCTGGTAGATTCAAAGTTGTGACCTGTTCGGTACAACGGGTTATAGCATCCGAAATGGCGACTCTCGAGTCGTTCTTTTTTTTCTGTATATCCCAGAATGAGTCTCTATGTAAGGATCGATTACTAAGGATTGTAATCTGCTCGGGAAAACAGCTTGTAAAAACTAAAATGGTAATAAAGTGGAGTCTCCTCTTTTTATTAAGCAATTTGTTACATATATAGAGATACACCCTTGTAAAGTATTGATACATTAAAAGTTGCGACCAGTCTGGTAGAACGGGTTGTATCACCCCGAATAGCAGCTTCCGGGTCTCCCTTTTTTTATTAAGCAATCTCCTTGCTTCCCAACCGATACAGTTATCTGTTTTTTGCATATCGTTCTTCATCTTTCCAAAATCACAGACCCTTTTTACTCCGGTAGCCGGACCAATAAAATCCGCATTCATTTAGGTCTGGAGGCAATATAGGTGGATTTTGAGGAATTTGTTGTATCGTGTTCCGATATGCAACCCAATTACCGAAGTCTGAGACCAAGAAAGTTATCTTAATGCGTAAATATGCTATATTTACAGAAGCAATTATCAAGAAGAATAAATGTAATTTCGTTACATCTCCAGCAATATTATACGCGCTTGGTCTTTTATGGCACACAGTCTTCCTTTCTGGTTTGAGTCACTCACTTCGAATATTCATAGGTTTTAAACATTTATATAGCATAATATTTCATATCATTACATTCAAAATATTTCGTTTTAACGCACGACACCATGAACAGAATAAAGGAAGTGCTTGAAGAAAGAGGGATTAAACAAACATGGCTAGCTGAAAGGTTGGGCAAAAGTTTCAGCATCGTAAATGCCTACGTATGTAACCGACGCCAACCAAGCCTGGAATTGCTATTCGAAATAGCGAGAATTCTTGAAATTGATGTAAAGGAGCTGATTAAAAGTAAAAAATAAAAATAATATGGATAACTCAATACATAATAATTTAGTTTCATTTATTTGGTCTATTGCGGACGATTGTTTGCGTGACGTGTATGTGCGTGGGAAATACCGCGATGTTATTCTCCCAATGGTTGTGCTTTGTAGATTAGAGCCGTTCATCGGCAAACGAAAAAAAGAAATATTAGAAGAAAAGCGATTCCAGGAAAAAATAGAAGGAACTACAAAGTTAAATGAGATTCGGATACAGAAAATTTCTGGACATAAATTTAATAACATTAGCGACTGGACTCTTCAGAAATTATATGAAACAGCCACAAAAGACAAAGCGAGAAAAGATATCGATTATTTAGCCGAATTAGAAATTAATTTTTTAGAATATCTAAAAGGGTTTACTGATGATATAAAGGATATTGTGGATCGATTTAGATTGAGTGTGCAAATTCGTCATATGGCAACAAAGAAAGTGCTGTACGATGTTCTTGAAAAATTTACATCCCCATATATCAATTTAACTAATGAGGAAAAAGTGGATCCAGATGGCCGAGAACTTCCTGCGTTATCCAATCATGATATGGGATGTGTTTTTGAAGAATTAATTCGAAAGTTCAATGAGGAAAATAACGAAGAAGCTGGAGAGCATTTCACTCCCCGTGACATCATTCATTTAATGGCCAATCTCACATTTGAACCAATTAAAAATCACTTACCTAAAGAGATCAGCATTTACGACCCGGCTTGTGGGACTGGCGGGATGCTCACAGAGAGTAAGAGTTTTATTGTTGATAAATATAATGTTCCTGAAGAATCGGTTCAGCTTTATGGTGTAGAGATAAATGATGAAACTTATGCTATTTGTCAATCCGACATGCTAATAAAAGGCAATACCGGAGACATTATTTGCGGATCAACATTGGCCGAAAACCATTTCAAAAGTCGAAAATTTAATGTCATGCAATCCAATCCGCCTTACGGCAAATCCTGGGTTAGTGACATGAAATATATCTTTAATGAAGAAAAAGTCATTACAGATCCTCGATTTGAAGTGCAATTGGCTGATTTTTGGTCGATTGAATCATTTGAGAATGCAACTCCTCGTTCTAGTGATGGACAATTATTATTCCTTATGGAAATGGTTGACAAAATGAAGCCTGTTGATGAGTCTTCTTGTGGGAGTCGTATTGCTTCTGTGCATAATGGCTCAAGCCTTTTTACAGGGGATGCCGGAAGTGGAGAAAGTAATATTCGTAGATATATTATTGAGAATGATCTTTTGGAAGTTATTATTCAACTACCCAATAATATGTTTTATAACACGGGTATTACGACCTACATATGGGTGCTCACTAATAATAAATCAAAGAAAAGAGTCGGCAAGGTACAACTTATTGATGCGAGCGAACTTGGTGAAAAGCTACGAAAGAACCTTGGTAATAAGAATTGTCAATTTTCAGAGAATAGCATTAAGCAGATAATGAAATGCTACGCATCAGCAGCTAATCAAGAAAAAACAGATAAGAATAAGATTGCCAGTTTAGTGCTGGAAAACATAGATTTCGGGTATCATAAAGTAACCATAGAACGCCCCAAAAGACTTATGGTGCAATTTAGCAATGGAGCTATCGATGAATTACGTTATGATAAAACTGTTGCCAAGCCAATGAAATGGGCATATTCTCAATACAATGATAATATTTATTCGAACCTCAATAAATATGTCCCAGAAATTGAAAAATGGTGCAAACAAAATGGAGTTGAACTGACCACCAAGGTCAAGAACACTTTATTTAGTCTGACGACATGGAATAAAGGGCGTAGTTTGCGAGAGACAGCCTATAAATTAATGTATAAAATAGGCGAAGATATTTGGATGGACTATAATGAATTTTTAAAAATATTTGACAAGACTCTTAAAGATTTGAAAATAAAACTCTCAAGCAGCGATCGCAAACTAATATTGGGCGCGATAAGCACCTATAATGCAAATGCAGAGAAAGTTATAAAGAAACGTCATAGGCTTTCCTCTGAAAAGCTGACAGAGTTAACACGAAAATATAATTGTAAGATTCATGATTTAGCTGATTTCGGATATTACGCTACTGGGGAGTCAGGAATATGGATAGAATATGAGTCTGAGAATGAGTTAAGAGACTTTGAAAACATTCCACTCAAAGATAATATCTATTCTTATTTTTATCGAGAAATAAAGCCTTATGTTGCTGAAGCTTGGATTAATATGGAAGCGACAAAGATCGGATATGAGATTTCATTTAACAAATACTTTTATCGTCATAAGCCATTGAGAAGCATAGATGATGTTAAAAAAGACATTCTTGATTTGGAACGCCAAAGTAATGGATTGATTAATAAAATTCTAGAAGTTTAATCATGTATAAATATAACCAATATACAGATAGTGGACTAGAATGGCTCGGTGAAATACCCGCTCATTGGAAGATGATACCTTTATCATTATGTTTTTCTGAAAATAAGGAGATTAACTCTTCGCTTTCAGATATTACATCTTTACAGTTTAAACAGGGAGAGATAATTCAAAAACCAGAAACAAAATTCGATAGTGAATTGGCTAAAGTTCTTGAAAAATACACAATTATAAAACCCAACGACATCATAGTTAATGGATTAAATCTGAATTACGATTTTCTTACTCAACGAATAGCTATTGCCAAGCAGAATGGAATTATTACATCTGCTTATATATCTCTACGTCCTCAAAAAAAGATCAACCCATTCTACTATTGTTATTATTTAAAATCCATGGATTTCCAAAAGGTGTTGAATGGGATGGGAGTGGGCATAAGACTTACACTCTCATATAATGAATTAAAGCGTATCTATATTCCATTGCCCCCGATTACAGAACAGGATAGAATAGCTAAATTCCTAGATTTTAAATGCCAACAAATAGATACAACCATTGCAAAAATAGAGAGTATTATTGACTGTCTGAAAGAACAGCGTTTAATGACTATCCAGACTGCAATAACTAAGGGAATTAATTCTGAAGCAAAATATACGGATAGTGGCGTCGACTGGATAGATAGAATTCCGAGCCATTGGAAAGTAAAAAAACTGAAGTATGCTTTAAAACAAATAAATATTAAACGGTCTAGTATAAATAATAATCTGCCATACATAGGGATGGAGAATGTAGAATCATGGACAGGCAAATTTATTGGATCTGATTCCGAGGTCGAAGGGCTATCAAATTATTTTCATGCTGGCAATGTGTTATTTGGAAAACTCAGGCCATATTTAGCAAAGGTTTATAGAGCCAATACAGATGGGCTATGCTCAACCGAGTTCATTGTATACGACGTTCTTGATAATAATAGTATGTATATACAAAATCTATTGTTATCGCCTAGTTTCATTAATATTGTTAACGCATCTACTTATGGTTCTAAAATGCCCAGAGCAAATAGTAATTTTATCGGCAATTTAAAAATTGCTATCCCGCCACCAATAGAACAAAAGCAAATAGCTAACTATTTAAATAACATAAACAAAAAAATAGAGGCTGCAATACATCTAAAACAAGATGAAATTACTCATCTTAAAGAATACAAACATTCTCTTATAAATTCTATTGTCACTGGGAAAATAAAAATAACGAAGGACGATGAGTAAACAAAATGACATAGGTATTGTATACGTACTAACTAATTCGGCCATGCCTGGATTGGTTAAAATTGGGATGACAACACGTGATAGCATTGATACCAGAATGAAAGAGCTTTACAGCACTGGTGTACCTGTTCCTTTTGATTGCCCATATGCATGTGAGGTCAAGGTTTCCGATTGCGCCAAAATTGAAAAGGCCCTGCATACTGCTTTTGGACCGAATAGAATTAATGCGAATCGAGAGTTTTTCAGTATTAAACCCGAGCAAGCGACAGCAATTCTTGAACTTTTCGACCGTAAAGACATTACGAGTGAGGTCAGTGCTGAAATCGAAAATGATTTAACTATCGACGACAAGGTCGCAAGCGAAAAGATTAAATATACTCGTCGTCCCCCTATGAATTACAGAGAGATGGGAATAGAATTAAACTCGCTTCTAACGTTCGTTAAAGATCCGACTATCCAAGTGATTGTAGTCGGAGATAGGAAAGTGTCGCTAGATGGAGAAGAGTCATCATTAACGGCTATAACAAAAAGGTTGCTCGGAATAACACGTCCCATTCAACCTACACCTTATTGGGAGTATGAAGGGAAAAATCTTCGCGATATCTATGATGAAACTTATACGATAGAAGATTAAAAAAAACGGTCTACTATTCGCTTTTATTTCCGTAATGCACCATAATTGCATCATTACAGAAATAAAATGATGAATATGACTTTTGATTTATCGCTCACTAATACGATCAATTTATCGCTCAAAACTTCCTGTTTTGAGCGATATCCGGTAAAAAATGAGCGATATATTTAATCTTATGGGGTAATCTCGCTATCCTCATGGAACTTTGGCATAAATCCTTAAACAATATCTACCCAATAAAACTATCTGAATTCAAAATAATTATTACCTTTAATTTCTGAGAAAAGCAAGAGTGATAAAAAACACTTCTAGGCAGCACTTTATCAATCTCGCTATATTTCAATCTAACAACCACTATGATGCTGAGACAAAATCTATCATCGTTTCTGCATCGGAAAATTAATTGTACATACCGATTATCAGAACAAAGGTATAGGAAAAGCTTTGATGATTGAAATAGAGAAAAAATTTAGTAGTTGTTCAAAATATCTGCTATTTACAGGAGAAATAACTCCTAATACCTATATCTTTATACAAAGTTAGGGTACAAGGAAAATCCCGAACATGCGATAGCGTGTGTATGATAATAATTAGGAAAAGTTGAATGAAATATAAGCTAATGAATATATGACAATTGCCGTTTTAACGTATAAAAAAGAACTATCAGAGGTTGAAAAATCCCTGCAAGAACACCGAATCTATCTGGACAAGTATTATTCTTCGGGAAAGTTCATTGCTTCGGGAGCACAAACCCCTCGTATAGGAGGTATCATATTAATGAATATAACTAAAGAGGAAGCCCAACTTTTAATAAAAGAAGATCCATTTTTTAGAAATGACGTTGCTGAGTATGAACTAATAGAGTTCTCGCCAACTAAATATCAAGTTGGTTTTGAGCAATTTATAAAAAGGTGATGTCTGATCTTTTGTATATAGTTTGGCTATTTCCTATCATTTTTATGTTCCACGAATTTGAAGAAATAATATTTTTTGAATCATGGATAAAGACAAATAAGGATTATTTGCCAGAACGATATCCCAAAATAGCTAAATGCTTTTTGTCTCATTTTGAAAGTTTATCTGTTCCTGCATTCACAGTCGCTGTAGCCGAGGAGTTTTTATTGCTTAGTACTATAACTGTTTTGTCGGTTATATTCAATTGGTATCAGCTATGGTTTGTTATATTTATGGGGTATTTTGTTCATTTGTTAGCTCACATAGTGCAATGTTGCGTACTTCGCAGATATATTCCAGGTATTTATACAGCAGTGCTTTCCTTAATCTATTGTATATATTCTCTCTGTTTCATTCTTGATAATAATTTGTTTTCTACAAAACAGATTGTTATATGGACTATTATTGGATGTATAATTGTAATTACTAATTTAGCTTTTGCACATAAGTTAGCTCAATTATTTGATAAACAAAGAAAAAGAAAATTTCTAACAATATCGAAATCCGAGATATCCGAGAAAATAAATTAGGTGTACTCAAAGGTAATAAGTACGAAGCTTTCTATCATCCCGATAAAGATATCAGTATTTTAAAGACGTTATCTATCGGCAGTTAGGCGATAGATCTGATAGACGGTGATTCGAAAAGGATGCAATATGCATTTATCAGTGATAAGATTTGTCAAATGTCTGTGGTTCCATGTTCAAATTTATTTTATTTAAGTGAAAAGGAAAAATTGCAGAAACCGTCTTTTTACATTTTGATTGGGGAAGATGAATCTACTAAGTCACAAGCTTATATTTTTGAAACAGAGAATTTTAAAGAAAGAGTAAATGACCATGATAATAAAAAGGCGTTTTGGTAAAAAGCTCTTATTTTTGTTTCGAAAGATTAAAATAAGACAAAAGCAGATGTTCAATATTTAGAATATAGAGCGATAGCTGAAGCGAAAAAATCAAATACTTTTGTTCTTACTGAGAATAAGCAGATACCAAAAGCACCGAATCTCCCGGAACATCAACAGGACGCCATGGGTGAATTTTTTGAGGATATAAAATTTTTCGCCTTTTTTGTAGGTTGTAATATTTTTGAGATTTCTGAGCCTAAAGAAGAGAATTTGTTTTATGCTAAAGCATAGGTTGTATTGCAAAAGGATTTTATAATCGATCGGGATTTATTGTGCTAAAAGGTAGTATTATCGAAAGAGGTGTTGCTCAATCATTTTCTTGGAAAGAAAAGCGAATTTTGTTGATTGATAATTATACTTCGATTGTAAATAATAAGCTTATATTAAATTCGGATGTTATTTTTACAGGTGTAAGCAGAGCTGCAGTTTTTTGTATGGGACGCAGTGAGAATGGATAGACCGAATGGATAGATAAAGAAGAAAGAATTATATAGAAAGTAAGAAAAACTAAATCTGGTTGAATTCGAAGAATATTTACTGCAATACAAATCGTATGAACGAGAAGTAGATTATTATGCTTTGTAGATGTTGTGTTTAGTTTTTGGCAGATATATTCTCTTGAGTAGGGGAAAACACGTACGATAGTTATAATTTATCATTTTGTTTTATAAAAAAAGCCTGTATATACAGGCTTTTTTATGGGGAAAAGGTTTTTATTCTTTTAATTTTGCAGCGATAGCATCTGCCATCGAGCAACATTCGGTAATTTTAGGTTGAGAAATGCCTTGTTTCATTTCAACAGGATTTCCGGTAACTTCCCAATTCATACGGGTTGCGAATTCCGTCAATCTTTTTACGGCTGCTCCTGCCCATGTAAAGGAGCCGAAGAATCCGAATATACGGTTCTTTATACCTCTATTTTCTATTTTCGATATTAGTGATTCTACATTTGGGAAAAGCTCGTTAGAGTATGTGGGGCTTCCGATGATGAGCCCTTTGTATTTGAAAATATCTCGTAGAACATAAGAAACGTCCGATTTCGTCATGTTGTGCATAATAATATTTCTAACACCGTTTGAAGCCAGTCGACGAGCAATTTGCTCAGCCATCTGTTCAGTATTTCCATACATACTTCCATAAGCAATTACAACACCGTTTTCCCCTTCGTATCGGCTTAATTTGTCGTAAATGCTTACCACTTTCTGAATTTCACGGGTCCAAACGGGTCCATGGGTACTGCAAATCATCTGTATGTCTACATCTTTGAGTTTTTTCAAAGCTGCTTGTACCGATGCCCCGTATTTACCGACGATATTGGAATAATAACGATACATTTCGTCCCAATATCGGTCAGTATTCATTTCAGAATCGATAATACCTCCGTCAAGAGTTCCGAAACAACCAAATGCATCTCCGGTAAACAATGTTTTTTCTTCTATGAGATACGACATCATTGTTTCGGGCCAATGCACCATCGGAGTCATATAGAAACGCATCGTTTTATTATTTCCTAATGACAAGGTATCGCCTTCTTTTATTTCTTTGAATCCGTCACAAAGGCCGTAAAAACCTTCAATCATTCCAATCGTTTTATTATTACCAACAATATTTATGTCGGGATAATGTTGTTTTATCGAACGAATAGAAGCCGAATGATCGGGTTCCATATGGTTTACGATTAAATAGTCGATAGGTAAATTGCCGATAATAGATTTTATTTCTGTTAAATATTGCTCTGTATAACAGGCGTCTACCGTATCTATCAACGCAATTTTTTCACCTTTTACAATGTAGGAATTATAAGAAACCCCCAGAGGAAGCGGCCATAAACCTTCGAAGCAGTGTTTGGTACGGTCGTTTATTCCTACGTAGAATACGTTAGGCTTTATTTCAGTGATATTGGGCATAATTATATGATTTTTAGAGTTTGCAAAGATATGAAATTTCTGTTTTTTACCCGATATCATTAAATTTTAATGTTTGTCTTTAACAAATATAACTGAAATTGCGGCCAACATAAGAAATATTCCGGCTGTGGACAATGCGTATATCGCATCTTTGTGATATATGTATTCTACGATAAATCCGTTAAAAACACCATTTACAATCTGAGGTATCGTTATAAAAAAATTGAAAATCCCCATATAAACACCCATTTTGGTCGCAGGTATGGCCCCGGCTAATATTGCGTAGGGCATAGCCAAAATACTTGCCCAGGCGATTCCGATTCCGACCATAGAAATGATTAGCAAATAAGGGTCATTGAATATATGGAAGGATATAAGTCCCAACCCACCACAAAAAAGGGATAAAGCATGAGTGGTTTTACGATTAGTCCATTTGGCGATAACCGGAAGGAAAAGCGCAAAAACCATTGCTACGGCATTATAAATTCCAAACAGTACACCTACCCAGTTTCCTGCAATTTGATAGGCTTCAGACGAAGCATCGGTTGTTCCGTAAAATCGCTCGGCTACAGCTGGAGTTGTATATACCCACATCGAAAACAGGGCAAACCATGAAAAAAATTGTACGATTCCCAACTGAGCCATGGTGCGTGGCATATGTACGATATCTCTCAGGATATCACCGAAATTCCCTTTTTCAGTCGGGACGCTTTCTTTTCTATCATCGGTAAATTGTCTCTGTATCTCGGGGGGATATTCTTTTGTATGAAATATTGTCCATAAAACAGTGCTTAACAATACTGCAGCTCCTACATAAAATGAAAAAATAACATTATCGGGTATTTCTCCAGGGGCAGCTGTTTTGGATATACCGAACCATTCTGCGAGAATATATGGAAACCAGGAGGCAACGACTGCGCCTACTCCGATAAGGAAGGTTTGTATAGAAAATCCCAATGTTCGTTGTTCAGACGGTAATAAATCGGCAACTAAAGCTCTGAATGGTTCCATCGCTACATTTATCGACGCATCCATGATCATCAACATTCCAGCTCCGATAAACATCGGCGGAATCAATGTGGATAGCGATCCCGAATTTGGCATAAATATAAGTGCGATCGAAGTAAGAATCGCACCAGCCAGAAAATAGGGCTTACGCCGTCCGAGACGGCACCATGTACGGTCCGAGTAATAACCAATGATCGGTTGAATGATCATTCCCGTAATAGGGGCGGCGAGCCAGAACCAGGATAAATGTTCTACATCGGCGCCATAAGTCTGTAGTATACGGCTTGCATTTGCATTTTGCAGCGCAAAGCCGAATTGTATTCCCAGAAAGCCGAAACTCATGTTCCATATCTGTGCCAGATTTAATTTAGGATGTTTCATGCTGCAAATTTCTTTTCTGACTAAAAAGTGTATTTGTCGTTCAATTAAGTATAACATGGTAACATCCTTTTTGTCGGAAAGGTTATATCGTTTTAAGTATAATATTTAATTATTAATATAATAAAATAATCCCGACCGGTAGAAATGTCTTATTCCTGCCGGTCGGGATCGTTTTAATATTTAATCTTTTAAAATTTATTGTTCAAAACGGTCTGCAACTTTTCTGCCTGCAGCTAAAGCTTTTATATTCATTTCTACTATTTGTTCTCCTTTTTTTCCGAAAATATTGCGTATCCCGGCTTCAAGTTGTTCGTAGGGAATACCGATGAATGGAGAAGCCGCACCCAGAATAACCGTATTAGCTGTACGGGGAGAACCTACTTCTTTTGCGATACCGTCTACATCGAGAATAATGGTGTTATGTATTTTTTTAAGTTCGTTCATTATTGTCTCTGTTTCGGGATATTCGGGAATATTTATAAAAGGAGTAGAATTTGTTACGATCCAGCCATTTTTGTTCAGATAGGGCAAATATCGTAAAGCCTCCATCGGTTCTAACGAAATAATTAGGTCCGCTTTTCCGTACGGAATCAGATCTGACGATATCGGGCCGCTTGAAATGCGTAAGTTGGATTGTACGTCACCACCTCTTTGGCTCATTCCATGCACTTCAGCCTGCTTCATATTCAGTCCGTTGGCTAAAGCGGCCTCTCCTATAATCGCGGCTATGGAAAGAATTCCCTGACCGCCGACACCCGAAAGTATAATATCTGTTTTCATGCTTTTTGACGTTTTTTTCTCGATAAGGTTTGTATACATTCTCTTCGGGGAATAATTACCGAAACACCTTTATATTCAATTTCTTCCCGTATTACAGTTTCCATTTGCTGCATATTTTTTTTCAAGGGTTCAACGATTCTTATGTGTTCGGGAGATACTCCTACGCCGGCACATATCGCTTCCAGTTTTCCGGTTCCCGCCGAATCCTGTCCACCGGTCATCGCTGTCGTTTCGTTATCCGAAATAATAATCGTTACATTTGCGTTTTCATTTACACAGTCGAGTAAACCTGTAATGCCTGAATGAGTAAAGGTCGAATCTCCAATTACAGCAATTGCTGGGAAAAGTCCTCCGTCGGCAGCCCCTTTGGCCATGGTTACCGATGCCCCCATATCTACACATGAATGGATTGCTCGGAAGGGTGGTAGAGCTCCTAAAGTATAACAACCGATATCGCTAAAAATACGTGCATTTTCATAAGTCCGTGCTACATTATTCAGGGCTTCATACATATCCCGGTGTCCGCATCCCTGACACAGGGCTGGTGGTCTCATCATTACAATATCGGGAATCGGGTAGGTGGGGCCGTTTTTTAAACCCAAAGCGGTTGCTACTTTATCGGGATTCAGTTCTCCATCTCGGTCAAGAGTACCATCCAGACGTCCTTTTACCGTAATTCCCAAACCTAATAATCCTTTTAATTTTTCTTCTACGAATGCATAGCCTTCTTCTAATATCAATATTTCGTTGCATTCTTTTACAAGCCGGGCGATCATATCTACCGGAAGTGGATATTGAGATATTTTTATTATTGGGTATTCGCATCCGTCTGGGAAATTTTCTGTCAGATAATTGTATGCGATACCGCAGGCAATGATTCCTAATTTTTTATTATTTCCATCGATATAATGGTTAAACTCCGATTTTTCGGCAGCCTGTACGAATTTTTTCTGATCTTGTAATAATATTTTGAATCTTTTTCGGGAGTTGGCTGGTAAAAGGATGAACTGTTTCGGATCATCGGGAAATGAGATTTTATTTTGGTAACGTTTTTCTCTGATATCGACGCCCGAGCGGGAATGGGCAAGTCTGGTGGTAATGCGAAGGATCACCGGAATTTTAAACTGTTCTGATAATTCGAAACCCGAAATGACCATATCATAGGCTTCTTGTTGGTTAGATGGCTCTAAAATAGGAACAAATGCAAAATCACCATAAAAACGAGAATCCTGTTCATTTTGAGATGAATGCATCGACGGGTCGTCGGCTGCTACAATAATAAGCCCTCCGTTTACACCGGTCATACCGGCATTTACAAAAGCGTCAGCGGCAACGTTCATACCGACATGCTTCATACATACTAAAGCTCTTTTCCCGATATATGACATCCCTAAGGCTGCTTCCATTGCAGTTTTTTCGTTAGCAGACCATCGGCTGTGTATATTTTCTCCTGTTTTTTGGGTGGCAGCCTGTATATATTCCGTAATTTCGGTCGACGGTGTTCCCGGATACGCATATACACCGGATATACCAGCATCCAAAGCCGCTTGAGCAATGGCTTCGTCACCTAATAACAAATGTTTATTCATAATTTATTTTTTGATATATGACAAGATTTAAGTGAACAATTTAATTTCAAATAACTACAAATATAGGGAAAAAAATTAGAATCTTATTAAAAATAGCCCTTGCAGTATTTATTTCATAATCCTCCGCTCATTTAACGCTTTTTGATAGCGTATGGCATTTTGTTGATGTTCAGCGTAGGTTTCGGCAAAATTATGGCGACCCGAAAGATCGTCTTTAGCACACATATACACGTAATTATGAGGTTGATAGTTTAATACAGAGTTGATCGCTGCTTTTGAAGGGATACGAATAGGGCCTGGAGGGAGCCCTGAGTGTTTATATGTATTATATGGAGAATCGGTGTCCAGATGTTGATGCAGAATTCTCCTTAATGAAAAATCCTGTAATGCGAATTTTACAGTAGGGTCAGCTTGAAGCAACATACCGGCTTTAAGTCGGTTTATGTATACTCCGGCTACGATAGGCATTTCCGCTGTGTTTTTGGTCTCTTCTTCGACAATAGAAGCCAATGTACTCACTTCAATAGGGGTAAGATGTATTTTAGCCGCTTTAAGTTTCCGGTCTTCGTTCCAGAATTTCATGTATTCGTCATACATCCGGTCGAGTAATTTTTCAGGTTTTATCGTCCAGTAAACTTCGTAAGTATCGGGGATAAACATCGCCGGTATCGTTTGTGTAGAAAAGCCGTAAGATTTACATATTTCCGGATTATCTAGTAAATTCTTTATCTCTTCCGGTTGCATCATAAAGGTTTTTCCTATACGCTCGGAAAGATTTTCGGTCGTACGAATGTTGTTAAAGGTAAATCGTATCGGTGTTTGGTTTCCGTTCGATAATTTACGGTAAGTCTTAAATACGCCCATACCCGGCTCTATACGGTATGCACCTGGCTCATCCGATGGTTTATAATGATTTATACGTGCTATGCGGGCAAATTTTATAATGTCCGATTTATTTATTTTGCTTCCTAAATCTGACAGAATATCTTCCAACTTACTGTTTTTGTCGACATAAATCCAAAATGTATCTTTTGTAAAACTATCGATCATGTATCTTTTATAAATAATTCCGGCTGATACGAGTAAAATACAAATGATTGCTGCAACGATATATAGAATTTTGATTACAGTACTTTTTCCCGATTTTTTTCTACGTTTTTTTACCATTATAATATTTTCTTGTCGTTGAATTTTTAAATTACAAAAGTAAGCAATTACCCTAATACAGGGATAAAATGCATATAAATATTTGCATGTTAAAAATCGGGAACTTATATTTGCATAGCTTTGGTATGGGTAACGGCTGATCCAAATTGAGGAAGTGTGGGTGAGTGGCTGAAACCACCAGTTTGCTAAACTGACGTACGGGTAACCGTACCGGGGGTTCGAATCCCCGGCATTCCTTCTTAATATTTTTAAAGTTTAATTTCAATGCATCAGATGCCCAAATAAGTATTCTTTTATCTGTAGATTCCGGGTGTTTCTGTAAATACCCCATTTCTACATATTTACGAATTGTATGCGGATTAATATTATGTAATATGGATACCATTTCAATTGTAAATGCACATTTATTAATTGATTCAAATGGTATGCTTTCAGATAGCATACGATTCTTTTCTTCGATCTCGTATTGTAAACTATAAATCATACTTGTAATTTGATTTATAGTCATATTTGATATGTCAATCGTATTAATATTCATAATCGTTACTCCTTCTTCCGCTCGTTCTACATCTTACGCTTGTTCTCGTTATGCTTCGTGTACGTGTTCTATACATATCACCATCAATACTCATACATTGGTTGATAAAGAATAATACACTGAATAATACTTCTATTCCATGTTTACGAATCTCCTTTAAATCGAAATTCCTTTTCAATTTCATGCAGATCAGATACAATACAAGTTCTGTATCTTTGGATATTCCAAGTTTCCGATAAATAGCCCGTTTCTGCGTCTTAGTCGTCCAAACCGACTTGTTAAGATTGTCGGCGACTTCTTTGTCACATAATCCTTTGCCATATTCATAGGCAACCTGCCATTCTGCATGAGTTAATGTTTCCATTATTTTATGCGTCTTAAATGCAACATATTATTCTTAACCGTCTTAATGTATTCCCTTTTCTGCCCGGTAATTCTATTTACTTTACAAATCGTAGTTTCAATAGACGGTAATTTTAAGGCTTCAAATGTTATTTCCGGGCCTTCCACTTTCAGTGAAAGTATTTGCTTAACCAATGATTTATTATTGTCTATCATCCTTATTAGGTATTTGTTTTATTTAAATAATCTTTTATCTTTGTGATGTTGTTGTTTGAACAACAGGACAAAGATAGATATAAAATCTAAACAAACAATAGATAATCTACTAAAAATATCGATTTTAAATCTAATTAACTATTATCATGAGTTTAAAAGACAGATTATTGGAATTTATTACCGCCGAAGGTATTAGTATCAGTTTGTTTGAAAAGCAAGTAGGTATGAGTAATGGATCTGTATCCAAAATGAGTGATAATACACGAAAGACCACATTAGATAAAATATCTATGATTTACCCAAACTTGAATATAAATTGGCTAAGAACTGGAGAAGGGAATATGCTAAAAAATGTAATTAATGATAATAGTGTTAGGGTAGCTGGAGAAAATCATAGTGTAATTGTAGGGAATCATAATCGTTCAACGCATAATAATGTAAATAATCATATAAACATTTCTGATTTGCCCGAATCCGGGTACGTAAAAATTATTAGACCTTCTGGCGAAATTGAGACATACTTATCTACCTCAGTTTATGTCGATGGCACAAATGAACGAGAAAAAGAATTATTAAAACAAATAAACGATCTCGAGAAACAGGTAATCGAGAGCCGGGCCATTATTAAATCTAAGGATGAAATGATTTCTATGTTACGAGAATTATTAAGTCATAAATAAAATTAGATATAGGGTTAACTTAAACTATGTGTTTATTCGTTAACGTTGCAATTAATATATCGGTTCGAGAAATATATATAAATATATATATCAATTAATAAATATTTTTATGAAATACTTAATAATGTCATTGTTTTTAGTAATTATTTCATCATGTTCAAAAGAGGATGATTCATTAAAGATTGGGAGATATACATTAATATCCCCAACTTATAATAATGGGCGTTTGGAAAAAGCAGAAGGTTATGCTGAAATAAAAAATAAAAAAGATACTTTATTTTTTAAATATGATATAAGCTTCCCTGAAAAAGATTCCTGCGGTATTCTTAGTATTTATATTGTAAATGATGTTATGTACGATAATTCTCATCCTAAACATCCAATTGATAACTATACAAGGATTAGTTACAAAAAAAATATAATAACCGTACAACAATTAAATAATACTACTCACAAGTTTATTAAGAATAAATAATAAAGAATTAATTTTTAAAATGATCTCCTTCCTGTTGGTTCATAAATCACGTAGAATTTCCCCGATAGCTATATTGATTTGCTTTCGGGGAAATAAATATCGTAGAAATATCGGCGAATCGGTGGAACCGAAATTTTGGAACGCAGAAAAAAAACGTGTGCGTGTGACGGCGAAGAATACGGAAGCAAATTTCACTAACGAAATTTTAGACAGGTGGGAGGAAGCCGCATTAAGGGTTATATCTCACTTTAAGAAGTTCTATAATACTCCTTTAAAGGAAGAGTTCTTTAAGAAACTGGACGAAGAATTTTATATTGATGACCCAAATGATAGAAATATTTACTTCATCGATTACATAAATAAATATATTGAACGATACCGGGGTGTTAAATCAAAGGATTTGATTAATAAATTTCAAAGAACCAGAGATAAACTAATTGAATATGAGAAATATTTAAAAAAAAGACTCGTATTCAGTGATATAAATATTGATTTCTACAACTTATTTAAGGAATGGTTCTTTGAAAAAGGTTATTCAACTAATTACTTCGGAAATAACATACGAAATATTAAACAAATATATACTGAGGCTAAGGTTGTAGATCATATTCATAATCTATCAGATATTAACCATAGGGATTTTATTGGCATAAAGGTAGATACCGATAGTATCTACCTTACGGAAGATGAACTAAAGAAAATATATGATTTTGATTTTAAAATTTCTTCAATAAAGAATCACTTTAAAGACATAAGTGATGAGAACGCAAAAAAGAAAATTAAATCCTATAAATTAGTTCGTGATCGATTCCTGATCGGCGCTTATACAGGGTTAAGAGTTTCGGATTACGGGCGTTTAAATGAACTAAATATTGATGATAATTTTATCAGGATAAGGGCGAAAAAGACCGGTAAAGAATCAATTATACCCATACATCCCTATATACGTAATATCTTAAATAATGGATTTGATCCGAACATTAGAGTATCAGATCAGAAAATAAACGAACACATCAAAGAAATTGCCCGTATTGCTGGAATAACCGATAAGGTATTAATAAATAAACATATTCAGGGTAAATATGTACAATTCGAATTTGAGAAATGCGATTTAATTTCAACACATACAGCCCGACGATCTTTTGCAACAAATGCCTATAAAGCCGGAGTACCGGTTATTGCCATTATGAAAATTACCGGCCATAGCAAACAATCGACTTTTTTAAAATACATAAAAGTCGATGAAAAAGAGAATGCCGAAATACTTTCAAATCATCCATTCTTTAAATAATTGTATTACCCTATGTAGAACCAAATTATTATAACGTAAATCTTTATTTGATTTATTTTGATTATAAAAAAAATATGTAAATCATTGACGATGTATTAATTTAACATTGTTTAAGTATGTGATCAGAGATTGAGTTATAATAAAACGAATCCCCCCGCTTCCGCAAATAAAAAAAGACGTCTGTAAAAGACGTCTTTTTTTTGAAAGTTTTTATTGAATAATAATCTTTTTTGTTTCGTTATTTATGCGTAATATATATACTCCCGCCGAAATATCATCTGTTGATATTATAGCGTAGTTTTCAAAGGAAAAACTTTTTACAGCCATTCCGTTAAGATTAAAGAGTGTACCCGATTCTTTTATGTTTGTAGTATATTTTACGTTTAATTTTTGGTTTGCCGCATCCTGGTATGCAACCAGTATGGGACTTTTTTCGGATTCTACTGACGTCGGTTCGACGACCTGAAAATATATTCGTTCTGCGGGTTCGTAATATTTTTCCTTTATAAAATAAGAAACGAAATAATCTCCTACCGGTAAATTGTTGAAAGTACATTCTCCCGAAGTAGAATTGATATAGGTCCAGGCCAGCGACTGATCGGAACTACTTCCCGGAATTTGTCCTTCTTTGTAAATTCCTATCCAGTCCTTCTGTAATCCGGGACCGTTAGAAAATTTTACTTTTATGGTTTCACCCTTCTCAAAAACCGTAGATTCAGTTTCGAGTTTGGGTATAACCCCTACATAGAAATATTTTGTACGGTATAAAAGGTCGTATCCGCTGTCTCTAAAAAGAGTTGCGTAGTAGGCACCGGGTTCCAACGAAAATGTAATTATTCCTTCACTTCCCGATACATAGTCCCATTTTGTAGAGATAACTCCGTTAACAGGATTTTGTCCTTCTCTGAAAATTCCGATCCATTGTCCCGACTCCCCCGGAGCAAATTTGAAAGATATGCTGACTTCTTCGTCTGGAAGATATTTTTCTTTGGACAGTTCGAGTTCGGGATCTCCGTCAATACCGTTTACGGTTGTAAAAGTTACTGGTTCAGACCAATCCGACCATTCTAAGTTCCGGTCGCGATGCCGCACGCGTATGAAATGTATACCGTTATGCAGGTCTTCTTTTTTCAAAGTTTGTTCAAATATGTTGATATCTTTGTGCAAATCAACGAATTTGGCTCCTACAGGATGTTTTCCGTAGATATTTTCGTAATCCCGTATCAGATCGAATTCGAGGTCAGAGAAAGTCGCGTCGCTTGCTACCTGAAATTGTACACTATTGTAATCGTAACCAGTTTGGCTTGAATAAGCGCTGCTTTTAAATGTATAGGGCAGCTCGATGGCATCGGCCGGCTCCAGTGCTTCGATATAAGGTTTCTCGGGTTTACTCTTTTCGAAGGTACGGAAAAAACTATCGACCAGTTTCGGTTCTGCGAAGGTTTCTGCTTGGTTTCCGGTGACATATGTTTCTACTGTCATTGTCCCTGTTTCCGAATTGAGTTCTACGATCTGGAATGGCCAATAATCGATTGTTTTTTGCACGTCATCGAAATCCTGTTCTGTTCCTTGGCCCCAGCGTTGATCCCAGGATGCTCCGCCCGATATGATATGGTAGGTAGGATAATCGCGTAATTGTCCGCGGTGGTATAAATGGTGATGTCCGGCAACATTCATAACCGATTTTTCCGATTTATTTAATAAAGGCATAATCTGGTCTCTTACCCATTCCGATACATCGCCTACATATTGCTCGGCTTGTAATGGGCGGTGGTTGTAACTGAAAATCCAGTCTATTTCGTCATCGGCGATTGCTTTTTCAATGACTTGTTTGGCCCATTTGTATTGGGTCATACCGGCATGCTCCGAACTTAGCATCAGGAATAAAGCTCGTCCCTGCTGCATAGCATAATAATATTCAGAATTGCTTTTTATTCCTTTGTACTCTATTTTGTCATAAATAAAATGATCGTTATAATATTTAAGAGGATTATTACCGGCAACATCGTGATTTCCTATAATTGTCATGATCGGCAGGTTGGGAGATAATGTTTCCGATTTTTTAAAATGAGTAATATCATATTCTTTCAATGTTCCGGCATTCACCTGGTCTCCTACGTTTGTAATTAAGTTGATATGATCTTCGATGGGAGTTCCGTATTTTTTTTCGGCGATAGATTTCGCACCTTTCATCAGGCGCACATACCTGTCGTCTTGTAGCTGGTGGTCGCCCAGAATAATAAACCGGTAAATACCTTTACTGCCGGGAACAGGTTGGGTTTTAAAACTATACACATTCGATTGTTGATCACCACTTATGACTTTGTAAAAGTAGCGGGTATCGGGCTTTAAACCGGTAAGTTGTACGCTGTGATAAGTGTACGAATAATTGTTATCTTCGGTTGAGGTAAAAAACTCAGCGTCCCCGTTAGTTATGTTTTCGAGAGCTTCGGTAGTTTCTCCGTAAAGAACTTTACTTTCTTTTTCATTAGTTGTTCTCCAATTAATCCAGATAGAATTATGAGTTGGTGTTTGTAAGTAAGGAACCGGTTCGGCATAGGCTTCGAGGTATAAAATCAGAGCTAAAGCTGAAAATAAGATTTTTTTTAACATGTTTTTTGTTTTTAGATTGGTATTTTTCTGTAAATTGGTTTAATAGCCTTTACGGTATTAGAATTTTTTTTGAGGTTTATAGCACGATCTTTAAATTATATTTGTGGGGTAAACGGAGAATTAAAAAAGAGATGTATATTGAAGAGTTATTTTTAGCATTTGTTCTGATGAATATATAACACAAAAGAAGGAAATTATTAGATAATTAATTCTGTAAATATTTTTAAGAAGCATAAATTGTGTAAAAAACCGGCCACAAATTTAATTTGCGACCGGTTTTTAATTATTTAAATGTTTTTACAGTTTCCGATACAGGAAGTTTAGGCTTTTCTTCGGATTCTTTCAAAGGAGTACCGAATGGCATTTGTGCTATTAACTGCCAGTTTTCTGGAATATTCCACTGCCGGTGTATATCTTCGTCGATTAACGGATTATAGTGTTGTAGTGAGGCTCCTAATCCGGAATCTTCGAGCATAGTCCATATCGCTAATTGGTGCATAGCTGATGTTTGTTCAGACCATACCGGGAATTTAGCTTCATACGGTGGAAAGTTTTCTTGTAGTTTTTTTACAACATTTTCATCTTCAAAAAATAATATAGTACCATATCCTGAGTCAAAAGATTGTTCTATTTTTTCTTTGGTTGCGATGAACCGGTCTTCGGGTAACATTTTTTGTAATTTTTCTTTTACGATATTCCAGAATTTATGATGATGTTCTTTCAGTAAAAGAACGAGCCTTGTCGATTGCGAATTAAAAGCAGAAGGAACATGTGTTATCGCAAAATCGAGAATATCTTTTATATCGTCATCTGAGATCGGTGAATTTCCATTGATTGCATAATAAGATCTTCTGTGTTTTAAAGCTTCTTTAAAAGTACGTGTAGCCATAGTTTTCAATTTTAAGTTAGTTTATTAAAGTTATAACAAAATGGATGGGGTTATTGTTGTAAAATCTTATCGTTTCTTATAAAATGTATGTTTTGTAATTTCATGAATTTGAATTACTTTCGTCTCTTGAAAAAACAGCCTTTATATGCTAAAAAAATTAGTATTTATTATATTCTTGTTTTTGGGGATTTTCAAAACATTTTCTCAACCGAAACATGAAATGCGGGCAGTATGGTTTACGACTAACTGGGGGCTAGACTGGCCACATGAAACGGTACGAGATTATATATCGAGGGAACAACAGAAAGGAGAGTTATGTCGTTTGTTGGATTGCGTAGAAGAATTGAATTTTAATGTCGTTTTTTTTCAGACTCGTCTCAGAGGGGATGTAATTTATACTTCGAAAAATGAACCTTGGAATGCTATATTAACAGGTGTATCTGGTAAAAATCCCGGATACGATCCATTAGAATATGCGGTAAGAAAATGTCATGAAAGAGGGCTCGAATGTCATGCCTGGATTGTATGTATTCCGATCGGAACTAATAAACAGGTTAAATTGCATGGGCGGAATTCTCTTGTGGCGAGGCATCGGGATTGGTGTATAAATATGAAAGGAGAGTGGTATCTCGATCCCGGACATCCGCAGGTTGCCGAATATTTGGCTTCGTTGGCTGCCGATATCGTGAGGCGTTATCAGGTAGATGGGATTCATCTTGATTATATAAGGTATCCGGATCAAGCATGGGCTTTTCCCGATAAAAATACGTATCGTAAATATGCTCGGAAGGGGGAATCACTTTCTCAATGGCGACAAAATAATATCGATCGTATCGTGTATACGATTTATAATGCGGTGAAGCAGGTACGTCATACTGTGAAAGTAAGTGCGGCTACGATAGGAAAATATAGATCTTTACCCGCATTTCCTTCATCGGGATGGAGTTGTATCGAATCGGTACATCAGGATGCTCAAAAATGGATGAAAGACGGGAAAATTGATTTTATCGTACCGATGTTGTACTTCAGTGAACGTTCTTTTTATCCATTTCTTGACGATTGGATAAAAAACAGTTATGGCCGGCCTGTAGTCAGTGGCTTGGGGGCCTATAGACTACAAAAGACTGAGGGAAATTGGAAATTGAACGATTTTCTGCGTCAGATATATGATGGAAGATATTTAGGTGCTTCAGGGCAGGCCTTTTATCGGTTGGAAAGTCTGGTTAAAAATGAAAAAGGAATTTATGACGAATTATATCATTGGGCATATCCTTTCCCCGCCTTATTACCCCGAATGCCATGGATAAGCGATTATGTGCCGGATACTCCTAAAGGCTTTCGAATAGAAAGTAATTTGTCTTTTATCGATTTTAAATGGGATAGAACCTTAAAAGCAAAAGGTTATGCTTTATATGGGTCTGATATATACCCTGTGGATATATCACAATCTGAAAATTTATTATGGACTGGATTTATAAATAATTGTCGATTGTCTTATTCACAGATACCTAGGTGCAAATATTATGCGCTTACTGCTTATGATGAAGGATATAACGAAAGTTTACCTGTTTTTATAGATGTTTCCGAAACTTCTCCGATACCGCCGGAATTTAAGATTATTTATTCGGAAAAAGACGGAACATTGAATTTTAATACGCAAAATAAATACAAGTATATTGTAATATTGGATATAATGGGACAAAAGATATATCAGGGTATATGGAGAAATAAAATAAATTTGCCAAATTTGCAAAGCGGAATATACCGTATATTATATGCCGATGAAAAGGCAACATATAAAGGATTATTTTCACACATAAAATATTAAATTATGTATCCATTAAAATTCGATACCATTCTGAAAAGTGTTATTTGGGGAGGTAGTGAAATATGCAAGTTTAAGAATCTCCCTAAATGTCAGGATGGCATAGGCGAAAGTTGGGAGATATCCCAAGTAAAAGATAATGTTTCGGTTGTAAGCGATGGTTCGTTAAAAGGAGAATCCCTTACCGATTTGATGAGTCGGTATGGAGATAAGTTGTTGGGTAAACATGTTGTTGACCGTTTTGGAGATAAATTTCCTTTATTGATAAAATTTATCGATGCACGAGATAATTTGTCGATTCAGGTACATCCGAATGACGAGTTGGCTAAACAACGCCATAATTCTTTTGGAAAGACAGAAATGTGGTATGTTATATCGGCTCAGGAAGGTGCCGGTTTATATTCGGGTTTTTCGAAACAAATCGATGCTGAGGAATATGTGAAACGTGTAAATGATAATACGATCATGGATGTATTACAATTTCATCCTGTAAAGAGCGGAGACGTATTCTTCTTACCTGCAGGTCGTGTACATGCTATTGGAAAGGGTATTTTTATTGCCGAGATTCAACAAACGTCGGATATTACTTATCGTATTTACGATTATAATCGTAAAGATGCTAATGGTAAAGGTCGTGAATTGCATACAGAATTGGCTAAAGACGCGATAGATTACAATATGTATTCTGATCTGAAAACAATTTATAAGCCTGAAACCGATAGAGCCGTAGAATTAGTAAGTTGTAAATATTTTACTACGAATTTACTCGATATCGATAAAAAAATAAAGCGGGATATTGCCGATAAAGACTCGTTCGTTATTTATATTTGTATGGAAGGCGAAACGGAATTGACCGATAATAACGGTGTTAAAATATCTGTTAGGAGAGGAGATACGGTATTAGTACCGGCATCTTTACAATGGGTTGAAATTTCTCCTGAGAAATCGGGTAAATTGTTGGAATGTTATATTCCCGAAATTTAAAAATCTATTTGAGTATAAAAATATATGCAATAAAGAAATGGGATTTACATTTATAAATCCCATTTCTTTATTGCATATATTTTTAGAATATTATGTAAAAGCGGATCAACCGAATTTCGATATTTTGCGTAAACGTTCTTCGTCGATTATTTTTATTTTACGGCCGTCTACTACGATTATTTTTTCATTGGAAAAGCAAGATAGAGTTCGGATAGCATTAGAAGTCGTCATGTTAGATAAGTTTGCGAGATCTTCCCGGGCCATGTAAATATTCAAGGTGGCTCCATCTTCTTCAAGACCATAGTTTTCTTTTAGAACTAATAGAGACTCAGCAAGTCTTCCACGTATGTGTTTTTGAGTGAGATTTACAGTGCGGGCATCCGATACCCCCAAATCGACAGACAGTTCTTTAATGAAAAAGTAAGCCAGTTTGTTATTTTTCTTTACTAACGATTCAACGAGTTCCATCGGTAAGAAGCCTATAGTGGCCGACTCAAAAGCCGATGCTGCCGTTACGTAATCTTCTCTTGCAAAATAAGCTCGATATCCGAAATACTGAACAGGACGCATTAATCTAATAATCTGGCTTCTACCGCCTACACCGTCTTTGAAGATTTTTACCTTTCCCTTAAGCAGACACATGAGTTGGGTCGCTTTTTCACCTTCACTGTAAATCATTTCGTTTTTCTTGAAGGTTTGTATATGGAAATTGTCGATAAGCGATCTTTTTTCTTCACTGTCGAGTAATGCCCACATTTCAGAAAGATCTTCTTGCAGGATAGATTCTAACGTACTCTTCTTTACCATGATTGTTTTATAACACTGTTGTACAGCACAAATATATAGAAAAAACGCTTAGAATAATATTTTAGAGATAAAAAAAATAAAGCTTTTGGTATATATAGAAATTAAATAAAAAGGAATACGATTCAGAAAGTGTGTATATCCGGAGGCTTGATCTTCGTGTATAAAATGTTTAGTTTCTGATTCGGTTATTGTTTTTAATAGATATTAATTGAATTTATCGGCTTATCATATTCTTTTAAAAAAGAGAAATTTTTATGTTTAAGCAAATAAAAAGGCTGTAATTTTATCTAAAATTACAGCCTTTTTATTGTTAAATTTTATTTTTATAGTCCATTTTCGATCAGATATCGTTCGGCATCGATTGCTGCTTTACATCCTGACGCAGCAGCCGTAATGGCTTGCCGGTAGTGAGGATCGGCTACATCTCCCGCAGCGAAAATCCCCGGAACATTAGTGGCTGTCGTATGTCCTTCGGTTATAATATAACCGGATTCGTCGAGATTAAGATAAGGTGTGAATACATCGGTGTTAGGTTTGTGTCCGATGGCAAGAAAAAAACCGTCAATCGGTAAGTCTATAAATTCTTCTCGGTCGGTTCCTTTCGCTTTTACAAGATGTACACCCTCGACATATTTGGTCCCGAATAATCCGACAGTTTCAGTTTCGAAAAGGACTTCGATATTTTGAGTCTGCATAACTCTTTGTTGCATAATTCTCGAAGCTCTTAAATAGTCTTTCCGAACAATCATGTATACTTTTGAAGCTAATTGAGCAAGGTAAACGGCTTCTTCGCAGGCTGTATCTCCTCCACCGACTACCGCAACTACTTTTTTGCGATAGAAAAAACCGTCGCAAGTAGCACATGCCGAAACTCCCAATCCCTGATATTTTGCTTCATCAGGAATTCCTAAATATTTAGCAGATGCTCCGGTTGCAATGATAATTGTATCGGCTTCGATGATTTTTTCATCGTCGATCGTTATTCGATATGGCTTTTCATTTAAATTTACTTTTGTTACGATACCGTTACGTACATCGCAGCCGAAACGAATCGATTGCTTTTTGAGGTCTTCCATCATGTCATAGCCCGATATACCTTCGGGATAACCCGGAAAATTCTCAATATCAGTAGTTGTAGTCAACTGTCCTCCCGGTTGTATACCGGCGTAAAGTACTGGTGCAAGATTCGATCGACCTGCATAGATTGCTGCTGTATAGCCGGCAGGTCCCGACCCAACGATCAGGCAGCGAACCTTTTCTATATCTTCCATAATCATGTTGTTGTGGTTTTAGCGTAAGTCAATAATTTCAGTATCAGGATATTTCTTTTTGTCAAAAACAAATTGGCTGTTCTTAAAGTTCAACCCTGTCTTAATCTGGGAAACCCCTATACGTATTTTAGTTTTATTTTTATTTTCAATAATAATGTTTACAGGCAGATACTTGTTAACATCTATATATAGTATAATTTTCTTTATTTCGTTACTATTATCTTTCGGTATGAGTTCTATATTTTCATTGGTTTTATTTTTCCCTTTATATATACAATTAAAATTATTTTTGTACCCTTTTAGTAAAAGGTAGGGATTTATCGATTGTATTTCTTCTTCGGAGGGTGTACTTACATTTACTTCATTGTTAGAAGGTATATACGTCCATTGTGTCGTTCCGTTATACCAAGTTATCATTTCTGAGGTAGAAAAAGCGTATTGTTTCCCTAACATTTGTATATTTCCGTTAACCGTACCTTCCTGTTTTCCGGCAGAATTCATAGTCGTTATATCGAAATGGGCCGAAATACCTTTTGCTTTTTCATAATTCGCGGCAACCTGATCGAGTAATTTTATTGCTTTGTTTACCTGTTGCGCTTTTACCGGATAAATAAAAACGCACAATAGTATAGAAGCTAAAAGAAGTTGAATTGATTTGTTCATTTTTCTTTTTATCTTTCTTTTTAATTTCAATGCAAGTTAGCAAAAATTTGTTCCAACTGTATCTCATCCATAACTAAAACCTGACGGGCTTTACTGCCTTCTGATGGACCAACGATTCCGGCGGCTTCGAGCTGGTCCATAATGCGACCGGCCCGGTTATAGCCTAAAGAGAATTTACGTTGTATCAGCGAAGTAGATCCTTGTTGGTTCACAACTATTAAACGAGCCGCCTCTTCAAATATGGAATCCCTTTCTTTCAGATTGACTTCACCAAAGGATGAATCGCCGTTTTCTCCCACATACTCCGGTAATTCGTAAGCCGTAGGATATCCCTGCTGGCTGCTTATGCAGTCACAAATTTTTTCTACTTCCGGTGTGTCTATCAGAGCACATTGTACGCGTTCGAGATCGCTTCCCTGAGAAAACAGAAGGTCGCCTCGTCCGATTAGTTGGTTGGCACCGGGACAGTCGAGAATTGTTCGGGAATCGATCATGGAAGATACCCTGAACGCCACCCGTGCGGGGAAGTTGGCCTTTATAACTCCGGTTATGATATTCGTCGACGGTCGTTGTGTAGCGATAATCATATGAATGCCTATAGCTCTTGCGAGTTGGGCTATACGGGCGATAGGCATTTCTACTTCTTTACCGGCAGTCATTATGAGATCGGCAAATTCATCGACAATCACAACAATGTATGGCATATAACGATGACCTTTATTCGGATTCAGGCGGCGGGATATAAATTTTGCATTGTATTCTTTTATATTTCTTACCTGCGCGTCTTTTAACAATAGGTATCGGTTATCCATCTCTTTTGTGATCGAATTCAGTGTTTGTACAACTTTCGTTACATCAGTAATAATCGCTTCTTCCGAATCAGGTAATTTGGCGAGGAAATGTTTTTCGATATTTGCATATATACTGAATTCGACTTTTTTGGGATCGATTAAAACCAGCTTTAATTGCGAAGGATGTTTTTTATAAAGTAAAGAGGCGATTATAGCATTTAACCCGACCGATTTACCCTGACCGGTAGCACCGGCAACTAATAAATGAGGCATTTTACATAAGTCGAATGTAAATACATCATTCGTGATTGTTTTTCCTAAAGCAACAGGTAGGTCGTATTTACTTTCCTGGAATTTTTTTGATGAAATTACTGAAAGCATAGAGACGATCTGAGGTTCTTTATTGGGAACTTCAATCCCGATTGTTCCTTTTCCCGGAATAGGGGCAATAATACGTATTCCTAAAGCCGAAAGACTTAATGCGATATCATCTTCGAGGTTTCGTATTTTGGATACTCTGACACCGGCCTCAGGAATTATTTCATATAAAGTAATTGTCGGACCTACGGTTGCTTTTATCATTTTTATACGAATGCCGTAATTTTTTAAAGTCTCTGCAATTCGTTTTTGATTAGCATTCTGTTCCTCCATATCGATCTGTCGTTCCGTTTCGTTATAACGTTCTAACAGGTCGAAACCTGGTGCTTTGTAATGAGACAGATCGAGTGTGGGATCGTAATCTTCGAGTTCGTTGTTTTGATAGTTTTCTTCTTCTGTTATTGAACCGGCTTCGACTGTAAATTGATGATCTTCGTTGGTGTTATCTTGATTATTAAAGTTTTGTATCGGATCCGTTTTTTTCTCTTCTTTTTCTTCTTCTTGGTCGAAAACCACCTCGAAAGGATTATTATCTGGTCTATTCAGGTTTTCTTTTACATCATTATCAGTAGCTATATATTCATAACTATCATCATCGTCTTCTTTGATTTTTTCTTCTGTATCGGAAGAGAGGCTTTCTGAAATATGTTCTTTTTCATTTTCAGGTATAGAAATATTTTCTTCTACTGTATTTTCTTTCAGTTCTTTATTTCTACCGATATTCAATGAAAATATTTTTCGTAATATTGTTATAGTATGTGAGCTTACTACGATGAAAAAAGTAAGGACACAACCTATTATAATGAGAAATGTACCCGTCCATCCGAGATTTGCCTGTAAAAGTAAAGAGGTATAATATCCGTGCTCTCCTCCCAAATAAATATACGAATCCTTGTAACTGTCGATAAAGAAAAAACCGCAAATAATAGAGATAAGAATAATAAGAGAACAACAGTATAATGACCATTTTATTAATGGGACCCTTCTTACTTTCATTAGTTTAAGTCCTATTGCTCCGATAAAAAAACATATAATGAATGAAGAGATTCCTACCCATTTGTTTATAAATAAATTAGAGAGATAGGCTCCTAATGCACCTGTCCAGTTATGAATATCGTTTTTTACACTGCTCAATTCAGAAAGAGGAAGATTCTCTATTTTACTTTGATCGATCTCTCCGGTATAGAAAAACGATAAAAAGGCAATAAAAAGATATACTGCCGACATGACAAAGAACAATCCTAAGATAAAATGCGTTCTTTCGTCCTTAAGAAATGATTTAATTTTTTGAAAAACGGAATCTTCGTTCTTATTTTTTTTTGTTTCTTCTTTTTTTTTCGCCATGGAGCAGAATTCTATTTACGCAGATACAAAAGTAATAAAAACTTTTCACAAAAGAGTGAGTTGTACTTACTGTTCTGTCCTTTATTTTTTCCAGAAATATGGAGTAAATAGTATAAGAACTGTAAATAGTTCGAGGCGTCCTACCAGCATGATGAAAGATAACACCCATTTCCCTAAATCAGAAATTGCAGAAAAGCTCGACCCCATACGTCCGAATCCGGGGCCTACATTGCTTAAGCAGGAAAGAGTACAACCGAATGCCTCTTCAAACGTCAGGTCCGTTGCTGTTAATACAAGGGAACCGCTTACAAGTATTAATGAAAATACGAAAAGGAAAGCAAGTACTTTTGAAACCAATTCATACGAAATTACCTGATTATTAATACGTACGGGAACAATCGCATTGGGATGTATATTCCGATAAAATTCATTTGCCGTATTTTTCATTACAACAACCATTCTTATCATTTTAGCGCCCCCGCTGGTCGATCCTGCACATGCTCCGAAAAACATAACAAGAAATAACACAAGATTACAAAAGGACCCCCAAACCGTGAAATCTGCTGTTGTAAAACCGGTGGTAGTCATAGCACTGGTTATTTGAAAAAGGGAGGACCTGAAAGTGTTTTCGAAATTATTGATCGTGTGACCACTAAGAATGAGACCTCCGGTTACTGCCATTGTCGCCAAAATAAGGACAAATGTGTACCATCTTACTTCTTCGTCTTTAAATAAGTCTTTTATTTTTCCATGGGCTGCAAAATAAACCAATGAAAAATTGATTCCGGAAATAAACATGAAGAAAATAATAACATACTCGGTATAAGCTGAATGCCAATATGCAATACTGGCTTGTTTTGTCGAATATCCTCCCGTTGCAGTTGTCGACATAGCATGGCAGAGAGAATCGAATAAATTCATCGGTCCTAATACAAGCATAATAACAAGAAGGAATGTTATTATGAAATAAATAAACCATAGCCTTTTTGCGGTTTGGCTTATACGAGGTCTTAATTTACTGTGAGTTATACCTGTTGTTTCCGCATTAAAAAGTTGAATACCTCCTCCCGAATTTAACATCGGCAATACGGCTAATGTAAATAAAATAATACCTAAACCACCTAGCCATTGCATCATACTACGCCAAAAAAGAAGTCCGTGAGGTACCGATTCGATATCGGTAAGGATTGTCGCACCAGTAGTTGTGAATCCCGACATTGTTTCGAAAAAAGCATCGGCCGGATTGGTAATACTGCCTTGAAACATAAAAGGAAGCATCCCGAAAAAAGAAAAGAATATCCAGGAAGAGGCTACGATAAAATAGCCTTCTCTTTTGCCCATGTGTTTGCTATGATTTCTGAATGAAAAGGTAGATATCAGTCCGATCACAAACGTAATTCCAATAGTGATAAGGAATGCAGGCGTATCGTCTTCACGATATATGAGTGAAACAATTAGTGGAACTAACATAAAAACAGACTCGAATCCCACCAACATTCCGATGACTCGAAAAACGATTTTGAAATTAAAGTTTGTCATTGCATTTTTACCCATACTGATATTAATTAAATAATTTATCTATTTTACTTATGGCTGTGTCGAGACAAAAAACAACGACGTGATCATTGGGTTGTATCTGAGTATTACCATTTACGATAAGACCTTTTCCTTCTCTTATGAGTCCTCCTAAAGTGAGGTCTTTCGGTAAGGAAATATCTTTTATTTTTCCGCGGGTTATTTTTGAACCTTCTTTTGCTACTAATTCGGCTACTTCCGCATCAGCAAGACTCAGACATTTTACGTTCGATTCATCTTCATCGAGCAGCAACTGGTAAATACGGCTTGCGGCAATTAGTTTTTTATTAATAATCGACCCGATATTCAATCCTTCGGCTACGGTAATAAAGGAAATGTTTTCAACTTCGGCTACGGTTTTCGGAACTCCGAAGTTTTTTGCGGTGAGACAGGCCAATATGTTCGTTTCAGAATTGTCGGTAAGGGCAATAAAGGCATCTGCATCGGTTATTCCTTCCTCTTTTAATAAGTCTATATCACGTCCGTCTCCCTGAATAATCACTGTATCTTTCATTTTTTCAACCAGTTTAAAACTTTTTGCGCGATCTGATTCGATCAGCTTTATTTTTAAATATTCAGGTGCTATGTCTGCAATTCGTATAGCAATACGACTACCCCCCATAATCATAACTTTTTTTACATCGACCTCTTTTTTCCCGGTCATTGTACGTATATCTTGTATGTGATCAGGGGTAGTGGTAAAATACACAATATCATTTAATTGTATTTCGTCATTTCCTCGTGGTATAATCGTTTCGTCTTTGCGTTTAATAGCCGCTATATGATAGAAATTGTGTTCGCTGGTAAGGTCACTTAATTTTTTGTTTAGTATGGTCGCATTTTCTCGGAGTTTTGCACCAATCAGAATGAGTTCTCCATTGCATAATTCAAACCAATTACGTACCCAAGTACGTTTTAGAGCCGTCATTACTTCTTGAGCAGCAAGCATTTCGGGGTAAATAAGTACATCTACTCCTTGTTTTTTAAAGAATGCTTTATTCTCTGGGAGAAGATATTCGTAGTTATCGATTCGGGCAACTGTTTTTTGAGCACCAAGATTCGCCGCTATCATGCAAGCCGTAATATTTCGGGTTTCGAAAGGCATTACGGCTATAAATAAATCAGCTTTATTTACTCCTGCCTTTTTCAATATATCGAATGAAGTGGGGGAGCCTACTACTGTCATCAAATTATAATTAGCATCTATCCATTGCAATTTCTCGACGTCGGTATCGATCAAAACAATGTCTTGGTCTTCCCGGGACAATAATTTAGCTAAATGTGTACCAACTTCACCAGCTCCTGCAATAATAATTTTCATAATCGGTTAAATGATAAAGGATATTATTTGTCATTAATTAATTACCATTCCGAAACTAAAAGTCGGGCGATACTATCGTCATCCATGTGACAAAGTTCTCGTAATTCCAGAATCGAACCGTGTTCGATAAAACGGTCGGGTATTCCAATTCTTTTTATTTTTGGGGTATACCCGTTATCAGCCATAAATTCGATAACTGCGCTTCCGAATCCTCCATTAAGAACACCGTCTTCAACAGTAACGATACGACTGTAGTTAGATCCTATTTCGTGCAGAATCTCCGTATCGATCGGTTTTAAAAAAATCATATCGTAGTGAGCTACTGAAATATCTTTTTCAGTAGCTTTTTTTATGGCGTTTTGTACATTATTTCCAATAGGGCCGATACTCAGGACTGCTATATCTTTGCCGTCGTTCAATTTACGTCCTTTTCCTATTTTTAGCATTTCAGGCTGGCATTTCCAATTTGTGAGGACACCGCGTCCGCGTGGATAGCGTATGGCAAAAGCACCTGTATTTTGAGCCTGAGCAGTAAACATGAGATGTCGCAGGTAATGCTCGTTCATTGGTGATGCAATCGTCATATTGGGTATGCACCGCAAATAAGCCAGATCGAAAGCTCCGTGATGAGTGACACCGTCTTCCCCAACCAAACCTGCCCGGTCTATACAAAATATGACATGTAGATTTTGGATTGCTACATCATGTATAATTTGGTCGTATGCCCGTTGCATAAAAGTGGAATATATATTGCAATAAGGCAACAAGCCTTCTTTTGCAAGGCCTCCTGAAAATGTTACAGCATGTTCTTCAGCAATTCCAACGTCGAATGTTCGTTGTGGAAATTCCTGCATCATATATGTCATGGAACATCCTGTCGGCATAGCGGGAGTTATTCCGACTATTTTTTCGTTATTACGAGCCAATTCTACTAATGTTTCGCCAAAAACATCCTGAAATAACGGAGGTAGGTTCGAAGTATCGGTTTTTATACGTATGCCGGTATCTTTATCGAATTTCCCAGGAGCATGCCATTCTGTTGCTGATTTTTCAGCCGGAGAATAACCTTTTCCTTTAATTGTACGTAAGTGCAATATTTTGGGCCCTTTCATTTCTTTTATATCATTCAGCACACGTACGATACTGTTTACATCGTGTCCGTCGATAGGGCCGAAATATCGGATATTGAGACCCTCGAAAATATTTTGTCTTTTACTGATAAGAGCTTTGATGCTATTATTGAAGCGTAATATCGATCCTTTTGCTGCTTCAGAGATTAAACCGTATTTACGTAACAGTAAATAAAGTTTATATCTCATCCTGTTATAGCGGGGAGATGTAGTGATATGAACGAGGTAATCGTTTAAAGCACCTACATTATGGTCGATAGCCATATCGTTGTCATTCAATATAATCAGCAGATTGTTGGGATTGGTAGATGCATTATTCAGTCCTTCAAAAGCCAGACCACCCGAAATTGACGCGTCTCCGATGACGGCAACGACTTTACGATCTTCTTCATTTTTAAGATTAGCAGCTACTGCCATTCCCAAAGCTGCAGAGATTGAATTGGATGCATGTCCGGCGGTAAATGTGTCGAATTCGCTTTCTAAAGGTGTAGGAAATCCACTTAAACCTTTAAATTTACGATTGGTACAAAATTTATTTTTTCTTCCGGTCAATATTTTATGACTGTATGCTTGATGACCTACATCCCAAACAATTCGGTCATAGGGTGTTTTAAAAGTATAATGCAAAGCAACAGTAAGTTCTATTGCTCCCAAGCTCGATGCAAAATGTCCTGGATTATGTGACAATTCGTCGATAATAAATTTTCTGAGTTCATTGCATACCTGAGGAAGTTGTGAAATATCAAGTTTTCTCAGATCGTCGGGAGTATTTATAAGTGATAATATGTCGTTAGTTTCAGTAGTCATAAGGAAATTATTAACGCCTGCAAATGTAACTTTTTATATTGAAAATGTTTTGCATTTGCCGTTTTAATTAGTGTCGTATGCATTACCGAGGCATTATTTAATCATCCTTTTTGCGTAATTGCTTGTAAATTGGAACAAAAACAATAATTCCCGATGTAAGGATAACAAGTATTACCCTCAGATTGATTTCGCGGTATGCGTCGATGAGCATATAACACAATATAATCCATAGCAATGTAATGCATCCTATTCTGAAAGGTGTGAATTTTTTCATTTGATTCCAGTTAAAGAAAATTTGATAATTTACAAATATACGATTTAAAATGATTCGGGGGTAAATTTATGAATTTGATTAACCGGAGATGGGTATTCTATGAGTTTTACTTACAAAATATGAAAGAATATGTTATAAAGGGGAGGAAAGTCAGGATGTGAAAAATCTTTCTATCAAAGGAATGAGTAATGAGGTCATGATACCCATTAATCCAATGGCCAGTCCGCTGATTGCACCTTCTACAGCCCCTAACTCGATCGCTCTTGCCGTACCTAAACCATGTGCCGCTGCTCCGAGAGCTAATCCTTTGGCGACACGGCTTTTTATATGTAGTTTTCGCAAAATAAAAGGGCCTATAATTCCCCCTAATATACCACAAATTACTACTGTAATTGCAGTTAGGGAAGGAATTCCGCCCGATTTGGCCGATAGACTTAATGCTATGGGAGTAGTAACTGATTTCGGTTCTAATGATGCCATGATAGAGCGATCTACTCCCATGATTTTACATATGGCGATAACGCTGATAATGCCTACGAAACTGCCTACTATGACCGAACTGGTTATTGAAATGACTTTACCTTTCAGATAACCGATTTGTTCGTATAAAACATAACCTAAGGCGACAACAGAAGGACCTAACATGAAATGTATAATATAACTTCCTTCGAGGAATGTATCATAATCGACGCCAGCCCATTTGAGAACGCCGATAATTACAGCGATGCTGATTATAATTGGGTGGAGTAGAGCAATATGACTACGGGTATAAATAAATACTCCGGCTAAATAACTACCCATTACCAAAAATAATAGGAAAGGAGCAGAGGATAACAGTTCATTCATATTTTTTCTTTTCAGATTTTTTTTTCGAGTTTATCTTGCATATAACCCACTACAGCAATGATAACGGCAGTTGTTACTACCGATACGATTAAAAATACGGCCCAGTATTTTATTATAAGTTCATAGGAGACCATAAGTCCTACACCGGCAGGTACAAAAAACAAAGCCATATTCTGAGTAAGGGCGTTAGATACATTTTTTACATCTTTAGGCTTAACCCATTTGGCTAATAGCGAAAGAAATAAAAGTATCATGCCACATACACTTCCGGGAATTATACTTCCTATACTTAAACTTATGCATTCTCCTAAAAAGTAGAAAAGCATAATAATTGCAGCTCCTTTAATCATAAAAATTGAATAATTATTGGTATCATTTTTTTTTACTGATTGATATAATATAATCCTTCTTTATGTACGATTTGTTTTTCGTCGCATAAATAACGTAAAGTTTCGACAATTTCTTCTTGGGGCATTTGTATGCTTTCAATAATTTTATTGAGGCTGTTCTTATCAGTACTTATTGCTTGATATATTGCTTTTTTTGCTTTTAAAAAAGTGCTGGTACTAAGATTTCTTTCATTTTTTCGTTTACATATGTCGCATTCACCGCATTCATTTATTTCTTCTCCGAAATAGTGTAGCAGAACTTTTACCCTACATTCTTCTTCGGCATGTACATATCCAAGCATACTTTCGATACGATGTACATAGCGTTCTTTCCGTTTCTCGTATATTTCGCGGGAAATAGAAATATATTTACTTTCGATGCGTCTTGATGAAAATATGATGTAAGGTGTTTTCTTACGAGGAATATAATGTAATATGTGAGATTTGGATAAAAATATCAGGCCTTCGTAAATCTCTTGTCGAGAAAGACCGCTTCGCTGTGCAATTAGATCTTCCTGTATAAAAACATAATCGGTGAAAAGTCCCGTATAAGACCGTAGAATGCATTGAAGAAGTCTTTCGTTTTTATCGCTTTGATTGAATTTATATAATTCATCGCGCTGTATGGTCATCATAAGACGAGATAAAGAGTCTATTTCTTCTGTAAAAACGATATAACCGGCTTGTTCCAATAATTTTAGTGCATTATAAGCTGGTAAAATGGGGTATTTATAAGTTCGGCAGAAAGCGTTTAGGTCGAATTCATACATTGTATTTAATCCTTCGCCTTCAGCTATTTGTAGAAAATAACAAAGAGAATCGTAAATGCGGCGGATAAATTCTCTTTCGGGAAAGGCGTCGGATATACGCTTTTTTAGTTTTGCCTTATCTGTTTTAGAATAAATTATGACGGCATAAGCTCTTTTCCCGTCACGTCCGGCTCGTCCGGCTTCTTGATAATATTCTTCAGGAGAATCTGGTAAATCGATATGAGCGACAACCCTTACATCTGCTTTATCGATACCCATTCCAAAAGCATTTGTAGATACCATTACTCGGCATTCTCCCGATTTCCATTTTTGTTGTTTTTCATTTTTTATCTCTCGTTGTAATCCTGCGTGATAAAAATCTGAAGAGATGCCGTTTTCCCGTAACATTTCCGATATTTCCTTGCTTCTTTTGCGGCTTCGTACATATACGACTGCTGTTCCGGGAACACGATTTAAAATATGAACAAGCTGTTGTATTTTATTGTCTCCATATCGTACAACATAGCTGAGGTTTGGACGGTTAAAACTTTTTTTGAAAAGATTACCCTTTTTAAATCGAAGTTTTTCTTGTATGTCGGTGGCTACTTGGGGTGTTGCGGTGGCAGTAAGTGCAAGGATGGACACTTCAGGGAATATATCTCTTATATCGGCAATTTTGAGATAAGATGGTCTGAAATCGTATCCCCATTGAGAAATACAATGAGCCTCGTCTACGACGATTAGGGATACTTTCATCGCTTTTAACTTGGAGAGGAAAAGTTCGCTTGAAAGACGCTCTGGAGAGACATATAGAAACTTATATTTTCCATATATACAATTATCTAAAGCGACATTCGTTTCCCGGCGAGAAAGTCCCGAACATATATAATTTGCTTTAATACCGCGATTTCTTAGATCATCTACCTGGTCTTTCATTAAAGCGATGAGGGGTGTGATGACAAGGCATATTCCCTCGGTGGCCATTGCCGGAATCTGAAAAGTAAGCGATTTCCCTCCTCCAGTCGGCATTAAACCTAAAGTATCTTTTCCTGATAAAACCGAATGGATGATATCTTCCTGTAAAGGGCGGAATTCTGAATATCCCCAATATTCTGCCAGTATGTCGTGAATGTTATTTGTCATATTCATCCTGTCCCCGTTATGGATTGCAAAATTAGTAATACTAATTTGCATGACCTTACATTCGAAATATATTTTTCGGTAATTTATTCAGAAAAAATAAAAGCGGGTTGAAAACAAGGCCCGCTTTTATTTTAATGTATATAATGTTATCTCTTATCTAAAGGGATAAATGGTTGTTTCTCAGATACATTTTTATAGGCGGGACGTATTATTCTTTTACTGTCGAAATTTAATTCTTCGATACGGTGAGCAGTCCATCCGGTGATACGAGACATGGCAAAAAGAGGGGTATAAACTTCTTTGGGAAGCCCTATCATTTCGTAAACAAAACCGGAATAGAAATCGACATTGGCGCATACTCTTTTTTTAACGAGATTGCCTTTGAAATTCATGAAAGTTTCTATTGCTCTTTCTTCAATTAATTCAAGAAAGGCAAATTCTTTCTCAAGTCCTTTTTCTTTAGCCAATTCACGCGCCCATTTTTTCAAAAGAAGTGCTCTCGGATCGGAAATCGTATATACTGCATGTCCGATACCATATATTTTCCCGGTTCGGTTATAGGCATCTTTTTTAAGAATTTTCATTAGATATGCATCTATTTCGTCTTTATCGTTCCAATTTTTTATAGCGCCTTGCAAGTGATGGAACATATCTATAACTCGTAAATTCGCTCCTCCGTGTAACGGACCTTTTAAGGAACCTATGCCGGCGGCAATAGATGAATATGTATCAGTTCCCGACGAACTGGTAACCCTAACTGTAAAGGTCGAGTTATTTCCTCCTCCGTGGTCAGCATGCAACATAAGGGAGAGATCGAGGACTTTTGCTTCGATAGGTGTATATTGGCCTTTAAGCATGAAAAGGAAATTTTCTGCAATCGAGAGATTTTCTTTCGGATGTCTTATGTGCAATGAGCGGCCTTGTTGGCTATGTCTTAAAATATTATAGGCATAAGAAATAATTGTAGGAAATTTGGCGATTAGATCGATGGACTGTCGCATAAGATTATCTCGGGATGTATCGTCTGGGTTCGGATCGAAAGTGTACATTTCCAAAACGCTACGAGCCAGAATATTCATAATGTTATGTCCTTCCAGATCGAGAATATTCATCGTTGTTTTTTGCTCGAGAGGCATGGCTTGATTAATAAGTCGCTTAAATGCTTCGAGTTCTTCTTTATCAGGCAAAAATCCGGCCAATAACAGGAAAGCGGTTTCTTCGAAGCCGAAGCGATTTTCTTTTTCGATTCCGTTTACCAAATCGTTAATGTTGATTCCGCGATAGACGAGTTTTCCTGGAATCGCTTTCAGTCCGTTTTCCTGGCGTTCATATCCTACGACATCTCCGATCTTTGTGAGTCCTACCAATACACCCGAATGATCTTCGTTTCGGAGTCCTCTTTTAACATTATGTTTAATAAAAAGGTCGTTATCTATATGACTTGTCGTTTTTATAGATTCTGAAAGTTTGTATACCATATATTCGTCCTTCATCTTTTTCCTGTCTTAAAAATTAATAATTAATTTAATTCAGATTCTTTATTAAAGTATCTTTAAATTCACGGGTCCCCAAGGCTGTTGCATTAGTCATAAAACGGGCAATGTCTATTGTTGCTGTATGGGAACCGAATGTCTTTTCGATAGCAGCAATGATCATATCAGCCGCTTTTTGCCACCCTATGTACTCGAGCATCATTACGCCAGATAATAATAGAGAACAGGGGTTTACTTTATTTTTGCCGGCGATGTTGGGTGCTGTTCCGTGAGTGGCTTCAAATATAGCATGTCCGGTAACGTAATTTATATTGGCTCCCGGGGCAATACCTATTCCTCCGACCATTGCGGCAAGTTGGTCTGATATATAATCTCCGTTCAGATTAAGAGTGGCGATAACAGAATACTCTTCAGGAATTAATAATGTATTTTGCAAAAATGCGTCTGCAATTACGTCTTTTATAATGATTAGTCCTTTTTCTTTTGCTTTCTGCAAAGCCTCTTCGGCGTATTCTTCTCCTTTTTCTTTTTTTATCGTATCATATTGCATCATAGTGAATACACGGTCACCAAATTCTCTTTCAGCAAGTGCGTATCCCCAGAGTTTAAAACCTCCTTCGGTAAATTTCATAATATTTCCTTTGTGTACGAGGGTTACCGAAGGTAAATTATGTTGGATTGCGTAAAGTATTGCCGCACGTATTAAGCGCTCGCTTCCTTCAAGTGAAACCGGTTTTATTCCGAAAGAAGATGTGTGCGGAAATCTTATTTTTATTACATTCATTTCTTTTTGTAAAAATTGCAATACTTTTTTGGCTTCGGGTGTTCCTTGCATCCATTCGATACCGGCATAAATATCTTCTGTATTCTCACGAAATATATGCATGTCGACTTTCTGTGGCTCTTTAACCGGAGAAACTACTCCTTTAAACCAGCGTACTGGGCGTAGGCATACAAATAAATCGAGTTCCTGGCGTAACGCGACGTTTAATGATCTTATTCCTCCACCTACCGGAGTGGTCAATGGTCCTTTGATTCCGACAAGATATTCCCTAAATGCCGTCATTGTATCATCGGGTAGCCATTCTCCGTATTTTTCGAATGCTTTTTCACCGGCAAGAACTTCTTTCCATTCTATCCTTTTTTGTCCGTTATAGGCTTTTTTAATGGCCTCGTTAATGACTTCTTGAGCGACTGGTGTAATTTCTGCTCCTACGCCGTCTCCTTCTATAAAAGGGATCGTTATATGGTCGGGCACGATTAATTTCCCGTTTTCCGTTTTTAGTTTAGCCATGACTTATTTTTTCAATTTAGATAAGTAATTCAATGCGCTCCCAGCTTTAAACCACTCTATTTGTAAATCATTGTAAGTATGTATAGCTTCAATGGTTTCTTTTGTCCCATTACTGTGTTTGATGATGATTAAAAGGTTCTTGCCGGGTGCAAAATTTTCGAGACCTTTTATTGTGAAACGATCATCTTCTTTTATTTTGTCATAATCGTTTTTATTTGCGAAAGTAAGTGCCAGCATGCCTTGTTTTTTCAGATTTGTTTCATGAATTCTGGCAAAAGATTTTGCTAAAATAACTTTTACGTTCAAGAATCGAGGCTCAAGAGCGGCATGTTCACGAGACGATCCTTCACCGTAATTTTCTTCTGCAACAACGATCGTTGATATCCCTTTATTCTTGTACGCTTTTGCAACTGCCGATACCGTATCATAGTTTCCGTTTTCCTGATTTAATACAGAATTGGTTTTGTTATTGAAACTGTTTATCGCACCCATAAGCATATTTTCGGATATGTTTTCGAGATGGCCTCTGAAACGAAGCCAGGGGCCGGCCATCGATATATGATCGGTCGTACATTTACCCATAACTTTCAGTAATAGAGGCATGTCGGAAAAGTCATTTATGGAAAGGGGTAGAAAAGGAGTTAAAATCTGTAACCGTTGAGATGTCGGATCGATATGAATACTTATATTTTTTCCATTCCCGGCTGGTGGTAAATAACCTGCGTTTTCGACTTCAAAACCTTTTATAGGTAAAGATTCGCCTTGAGGTTCCTCGAGCAGTACAGCTTCGCCATTTTCATTAATCAGGGAATCAGTCAGTGGGTTGAAACATAGGTCGCCTGCGATGGTCAATGCTGTTACTATTTCGGGTGATGCAATAAAAGCATGGGTGTTGGGATTTCCATCGGCTCTTTTGGCAAAATTCCGGTTAAAGGAAGTAAGAATTGAGTTTCTTTTTTCCGGATCGTCGGTATGGCGCTTCCACTGACCGATACACGGGCCGCAAGCATTTGTCATGATTGTTCCGCCGATCGCTTTAAAATCATCAATAATACCATCGCGTTCTGTGGTATATCGTATTTGTTCAGAACCAGGGTTGACAATAAATTCGGCTTTTACCTTTAATCCTTTTTTTATGGCCTGCCGGGCTATGGATGCAGCTCGGCTCATGTCCTGATAAGAAGAATTCGTACAAGATCCGATGAGGCCTACTTCCATTTTACGAGGATATCCTTTTTCTTTTACGATTTTAGCAAATTCCGAGATGGGTTGTGCGGCATCCGGAGTAAAAGGTCCGTTGATGTAAGGTTCGAGAGTCGAAAGGTCGATTTCTATTATCCTGTCATAGTATTTTTCGGGGACGGTATAAACTTCTTTATCCGCTTTCAGGTAATCTGCAATCTTTTTCGCAGCTTCAGCAACCTCACTTCTTCCGGTAGCTTTTAGGTAGCTTTCCATCTCAGAGTCGTAAGGAAAGAGAGAGGTCGTGGCGCCTACTTCGGCTCCCATATTGCAGATTGTAGCTTTACCAGTAGCAGAAAGGGAAGAAGTTCCTTCGCCGAAATATTCGATGATTGCATTAGTACCCCCTTTTACGGTAAGAATTCCTGCAAGTCTCAGAATGACATCTTTGGGGGAAGTCCAACCATTGAGCTTTCCAGTAAGTTTTACGCCGATAAGTTTAGGCATTTTTAGTTCCCACGGAATTCCTGTCATTACGTCGACAGCGTCAGCACCTCCCACTCCTATGGCTATCATGCCGAGTCCACCTGCATTTGGTGTGTGTGAATCGGTTCCTACCATCATTCCGCCGGGAAATGCATAATTTTCGAGTACAACCTGATGTATAATTCCAGCCCCCGGTTTCCAAAATCCGATTCCGTATTTATCGGAAACAGTTTGAAGAAAATCGTATACCTCTTTATTGGTCGATAAGGCTGCTTTTAAATCAGCGTCGGCGTTAATGTCAGCACGTATCAGATGGTCGCAATGTACCGAAGAGGGTACGGCCACTTGATCTTTTCCCGCTATCATAAATTGTAAAAGGGCCATTTGTGCGGTAGCATCTTGCATAGCCACTCGGTCGGGAGAAAAATTAACATAGTCGTTTCCTCTCTGATAGGACTGAATATTTATATTATCGTGTAAATGGGCATAAAGTATTTTTTCGGCATATGTCATCGGTCGGTTCAAAATCTTACGGGCTTTATCAACCCGTTTGTCGAAAGAGGAATATACCTCACGGATTATGTTTATATCGAACTTCATTTTAATAATATTTTTCGCAAAGATATAACAATATGGTAAAAATATCTTCGTTTTTTAGTATTATTTCTTTTATTTATAAGGGAAGTGGTTGAGAAAGTTTTTAAATTGTAAAGAAAATGCGACAAATTGTATATTTATTACATTTTGTCGCATTTAAAATATTTTTTATTTCCCGGTTTTATTCCGAAGGTCGTATTTCTTTAATCATAAGTTGCATGTTTGAGGCTCCGTTATGAGTATTTTCTTCGAGAGTATAACATATATCAAACGGTTTATGTGATTTGATATGGTCGTTATATTCGTGCATTCCAAAAGCAATGCCATTCATAATATTCTCTGACCGGCTATCGACCATTTCGAGTTTTAAATGTTCCAGTTCTCTTCCAACCAAACGACTTGTCCCATAATCGTAAACATTTTTAGTACAGAATATAGGGTTGGTATTTCCCGGTCCGAAAGGGTTGAACATTTTTAATGTTCGAAAAAAAGATGGAGTGATCTCGTTAAATTCGATATTGATATCGATGTCGAGTTGTGGAGACATCTGGGTCGGGAGAATATTTTCTGAAACATAAGACTCGAACCGGTTGATGAAATGAGGTATATTTTCTTCCTTTAAGGATAGACCGGCTGCATAGGTATGTCCTCCGAAATTTTCGAGAAGGTCACGGCAGTATTCAATAGCTTTATATATATCGAATCCCTGAACGGAACGAGCAGAACCTGTAACCAAACCATTGGAGTAGGTCAGTACGACAGCCGGTTTGTAATATAACTCAGTAAGGCGTGACGCAACGATTCCTATAATCCCTTTATGCCAATCGGCGTTATATATAACGATAGATTTGCGTTTGTCGAGATCTTTGCAATTTTTCAGAATAATTTCGTTTGCCTGGTTTGTGATTTGGCTGTCCAGTTTTTTCCGGTCTTCGTTATATTGGTTTATATTTTCGCTTTTTGCTTTAGCTCCTTCCATATCCTTACTGATGAGAAGGTCGACGGCTTCTTTCCCCGATTGCATACGCCCTGAAGCATTGATGCGAGGGCCGATTTTAAAGACGATATCACTTATTGTCAGTTCCCGGTTTTTTAGGCCGCATAAATGTATTATACTTTGTAAGCCAAGACTCGGACAAGTATTTAACTGTTTTAAGCCGTGATATGCGAGAATACGGTTTTCTCCTGTTATAGGAACAATGTCTGAGGCTATGCTTACTGCCATGAGATCGAGAAGCGGATACAAGTATTTTTTTATTTCGATGTCATTATTAATGGCAAACCCCTGCATAAATTTAAATCCGACACCACAACCCGAAAGATGAGAGTAGGGATATGCCGAGTCGGTGCGTTTCGGGTCGAGTACTGCAACAGCATCCGGTAAATCTTCATCTGGCATATGATGGTCACAAATAATAAAATCTATCCCTTTGCTTTTAGCATAAGCCACTTTTTCAATTGCTTTTATTCCGCAATCGAGAGCGATGATCAATTTAAAATCGTTTTCGGAGGCAAAGTCAATACTCTTTTTCGATATTCCATAACCTTCGTCATAACGATCGGGTATGTAATAATCGATATTGGAGTAGAAGTTTCTGAGAAACTTGTAAACCAATGCTACCGCTGTTGTTCCATCTACATCATAGTCTCCATAAATCAGTATCTTTTCTTTGCCACCCATGGCTCGATCTAGTCGCTCTACCGCCTTATCCATATCGTTCATGATAAAAGGATCGTGAAGATCGCTCAGTTGCGGGTGAAAGAATTTCTTAGCTTCTGTTATAGAAGTCACCCCTCGTTGGACCAAAAGTTCGCATAGAACGGGGCTTAAAGATAGTTCCCGGACTAATTTCTTTTTTATGGCGTCTTGTTCTGGTGAGAGAGGTAAGTAATTCCATTTACTTATCATTTATATGTTTTTTTATTTTTATCAAATTCTGGTCTTCCGGTTAAAAACCGAAAGATATAGGCCTATTGTTATGACCGTGCGGATATAAGTTATTGTCTTTACGGAAAATAGGTCGGGAAAGAAGTCTTACACATAGAAAAACTCCTGAAAGCTCTTTAACAGAGATGCTGTAAAGGTATAAAAACTGTTCTGAATTTGGGTCCGAAATTTTGATAAAAAATAAAAAACAGAAGGATTTGTCTCCTTTGTATTCGGACAAATCCTTTTGTAAATAATAGAAAATAATTTTATTTTTCGACTGGAATAAGATGCACATCCATTTGGGGAAAAGGTATATTGATACCTTGTTTGGTGAATTCTTTAAATACACGTTCGTTCATATCGAAATATACCGACCAATAATCAGCCGAATCTACCCAAACTCTGACTACAATATTTACCGAACTATCTCCCAGACTTGTTATGGCTATGGTATAGGCTGGTGTACGATGAATACGTTCATCACTATCGAGTAGGTGGGATATAATTTGTTTCGCTTTGTCATAATTGTCGTTGTAGCCGATACCGAACACCCAATCTACGCGGCGGCGCGGTTCTTTGGAGTAGTTATTGATAATGCCGGTAGATATTCCTCCATTGGGAACGATAATAGTTTTATTATCAGGAGTATTCAATATGGTATTGAATATCTGTATTTCTTTGACAGTTCCGCTTTGCCCTTGTGCTTCGATATAATCGCCAACACGGTATGGTTTAAACAATAAAACCATTACTCCACCGGCAAAATTTTGCAATGTTCCGCTCAGAGCCATACCGATAGCGATACCTGCTGATGCGAAAAGAGCAATGAAAGAAGATGTGTTTACTCCTAATATTCCGATAACGATAATAATAAGGATAAACATTAGAGTTATATTTATAAGACTTGCCAAAAAGGTGCGGAGAGATAAGTCTACATGTCTTTTTTCAAGAATATGCAATAGAACTTTTTTTAGTTTTTTCAGTATGATTCTTCCCAGCCAAAATACGGCAACAGCAATGGCGATACGTATACAACCGTGTATAATGCTGCTTATTGCTTGTTCGAGGAATTTGTCGAAAGACAAATCGGATGCTTTTGATAATTTGTCGAAAAAAGAAATTGTTTTTGTCGTGTCTGCTGCGACAGTCGGCAATGTAATCGGTGGAATTTGTAAAAAGGTCATAAGCATTAAGGTTTTGATGAAATATTATATATGAATTTTCCCCAATCGAGATTGAAATAAAAATCGTTTTTCTCATCTGTTAAAGGGATATAAGCACTTATTCCACAACAATGTTCAATATTCACATATCCATAAAATGGATCTCCGAATTTGGATGTATATCTTTTAGCAATAACTGTACGTGATAATTGGTCGCTAAACTCTTTATATTCTGGAGTAGTAACGGGTGCTATATGTGCAATATAATCGTCTAAGTCGAAAAAACTATTGTTTTTATATTGGAGTCTACCGAATTGTTGTATTTCGGATCGTTGTAGCATTGCTCTGTTTTCATTAAATTTAAGCATTATTCTCCGAGATATGCGGGCTAAAGAGTCTAATTCATCGCATTTTATTGCACTAACGGTACTATAAGGATATGTATAAGAAAGATAGTAATTGTATAAATCTTCACAGATGCCTTCGTAATCTATATTTTCTTCAAATAATCTGGGTATAAGAGTGTTATATGGATGTCCGGATGCCCATACCTCAGTGGGCGACCCAATGATATATTTCGCTTTGTTTCGTAATTGGTAAATTGTTTCGGCATTGGCCATATAGCAGGCATCGAAAAGAATAAATTGTAATTTATTATCTGGTATGGCTTCGGCAAGATCATCTATATTGATCCATGCGTTTCCATCGGTTCCGTATGCTCGGGTTATAGGAGTATTGGGATGGTATAAAAATGTCTTGAATGAAAGTGGATCGGATGATTCGTTAACCCATCCGCTGGCATGTCCCCAAAATATTATTCCGTATTCTTTTGCAGGGAAACGGTAATAGGCATCGTCGATTACTTCTTTAATACTATTTTTAGAAGCAGAATTACGATCGGAGTACTCTTTTATTATTAGTTTTTTAACATGATCATGATTGTCCTTTTTAATTTGTATCAATTGGGGGAAAGCATGAATACCGTCGATATAAACAAGGAGATTTCCCCCTTGTAATGCGTCGTTTTTGACGGCATTTAGCATAAGTTCAATATTATCTTCGCCGTATGGGTATAGATTATTATTCGCTAGCATATATACCAGTACCGTGCGTTGTTTTTCCCCGGTAGGTTGCTCTTTGGGTAATAAAGGAATTACTCCGTTATCTTCTTTATTACATGAGATGAGTAATGATAACAGAATGATAATGAATATTCCTAATCTGTATTTAATAATCTTTGCCATTTATTGAAATATTAATATGCAAATTAAAAAAATATATACGAGATAATTTTTTTTAAGAGTGTTTTTTAAGGAATAAAAACATGAAAATTAAATTTTCTTGGAGGGAAATATGTTATTTTGCTGTAAAAAAGGAATAAATGCAATTTAAAGGAATAAGTTTTATATTGTTGATGTTTATGACCTTAGGATGTTATGCTCAAAGTTATAACGATTGGGTCGATTCATCTTATGTATATATATCGAAAAAAGATTGGGTTTCAGCCGAAAAAGCTTTGTTGAGTGCGGTTCGGAAAGAACCTGCAAATCCTCAAAATTCGCTTTTATTGTCTAATTTGGGAACAGTACAACGAAGAATGGGAAAATTGGACGATGCCCTAAAATCTTACAATAATGCTTTGATGATTACGCCTCGGGCAGTAACACTGCTTAAAAACAGGGCGGCATTATATTCGGAAATGAATAGGATGGAAGATGCTTTGAAGGATTATGACAGGGTATTGATGTATGATGAAGATGAAGAAAATGCTTTATATCTACGTGGACTGTTGCGATTGGAACTTGGCGATACGGCCGCTTGTAGAATAGATTTGGAAAGGTTATATAAATTGAATCCGCAGAGTACCGATGCCCGTATAGGAATGGCTACTTTATTAAAATGCAGGCACTATTATGATAATGCAATCGATTTATATAATCAGGTTATACGGGCAGAACCCGAGAATTCGGCTTATTATGTGGGTAGAGGAGAAGCCTATTATTATCTGAAAAAGTATAATAAAGCCGATGAAGATATTGCAAAAGCATTAAAACTCGATCCCGATGATCCTTTAATATATGTACTCAGGGCTAAGGTGAAAATTGCCAGATACGATAAGGAAGATGCTGCTCTGGACCTTAAAAAAGCAGTTTCGTTGGGATTTGATAAAAACGAGGCTCAAAATATACTTAAAGCGGGGGTGGAGTTATAATAGCAATTTTTTATCGTAATATATTAAGACATATACTGAAAAATGTATATATTTGTGAGATGTTTGATTTGATAGATCATATCGAATTTTTATTGGCAAAACACGATTGTGTTGTTGTTCCTGATTTAGGTGGTTTTGTCGTACAATATCGCCATGCGGCTTTTTCGACAGATAAAAAAACAATATTGCCGCCAAGGAGGAGTGTCTCTTTCAATGCGGAATTATCTCATAATGACGGTTTGTTGGCAACATCGGTGATGTCTTATACAAATAAGTCTTATTCTCAATCGGTCTCTCATATTAAGGAACAAGTAGAGATATTGAAAAAATCGATAAAAGATTCTGTTGAAGGATTTGAATTTGGTGATTTAGGATTATTCTATCACACACCTGAAGGTTCTTTCGAGTTTAAGCCAAAAGATGTAGGCTGCAAAATATCTCCACAATTGTTTGGCTTGGATACATTGAATTTTCCTCCTTTGGTTAAATTGCAGGAAAATAAGGACGATGGAAATTCAACGGTACGTAAGGCCGATACAATTTATATACCGTTAAGTAAAGGATTTTTTAAACGAATTTCTGCTGTAGTTGCAGTCGTTATCGTTATTATGCTTATTGCGACTCCTATCCATAAGCAACAGGTTCCGGTTGATTATGCAGGGCTTGTATCTTCTGAATTATTGGATAATGTAACTGGTAACGGTTATGAAGATAATAGCACATCGTTAGATATTTCTACAGATTATGTTGATGAGGGAAATCGGGAAAATGCCATACATGGAATTACAAATAAGGAAAATCAGGATTTTAATTTGCAAGAGGTAAAATGTCCTCGTTATTATATCATTGTTGCGACATTACCATCTCATAAAGCTGCAGAAAAACAGCTTGATAATTTGAGAAAAGCCGGTTATACACAGGATATAAAAATACATGATACGGCTAATAAAGCCCGTCTTTATCTTGAATCTTTTTCCGACAAGGAGGAAGCGCAAATGTATTTGCGTAAAATACAATCTGAAACTTTTTTTACCGATGCTTGGATTCTTTCTGAGCATAGCAAAATAAAATAATCTTATATTCTTTTTTTATTATAGAACTGTTATAACTTGAAATATCGGGTTATGGACGGTTCTTTTTTTATTAAAAAAAAGTTACTATTTAAATTCAATATAAATAATTCTTTCTTATTTGTTATGTAGAATGAGAATAAATAATGATCTTTGCAGCATTAAAGAAAAATGGTAATAGAAAGATTATTTATGCGATTATCTGATTTACAAACTGGAGAAAGTGCGATTGTTGTAAAAGTTCTGGGGCATGGTGCATTCAGAAAGAGGATAATGGAAATGGGATTTGTAAGGGGGAAAAAAGTAGAAATTTTATTGAATGCTCCTTTAAAAGATCCCATAAAATATAAGATAATGGGATATGAGGTTTCGTTACGACGCAGTGAAGCTCAGATGATAGAGGTAGTAGCTATGGATGAAATCTTGAAAGATACATCGGCTCCCGAAACCCCGCATACGATCATAGATGAAGAGACGATTCGTGAAATTATCGATAAATCGGCTCGAACCATAAATATCGCTCTTGTCGGTAATCCTAATTGTGGAAAAACTTCATTATTCAATATTGCATCCGGTGCGCATGAACATGTGGGGAATTATGGCGGAGTTACGGTTGATGCAAAACAAGGATATTTCCATTATAAGGGATATAATTTCAATATATATGATTTACCAGGGACATATTCCCTTTCGGCATATACTCCTGAAGAAATTTATGTAAGGCGTCATTTGATAAACGAAACTCCCGATATTATCGTTAATGTTGTTGTGGCTTCAAATCTCGAGCGGAATCTATATCTTACGACAGAACTGATCGATATGGATTTAAGCATGGTGATCGCTTTAAATATGTATGACGAATTGGAGAATGCGGGCAGCATTCTCGATTATAAAACTCTTGGAGGTATGATCGGGGTGCCTATTGTTCCTACGATATCGAAGACGGGATGGGGAATCGAAAATCTATTCGATACGATAATAAAAGTGTATGAAGGGGAAGACCCGATCGTTCGGCACATACATATAAATCATGGTTCTGTAATAGAATCGGGCATTACTGTAATAAAAGATGAGTTAAAAACAGATCCGAAAATACAAAAGTATTTTTCACCCCGATATTTGGCGATAAAAATGCTCGAGAAAGACCGGGAGGCCGAGGTATTTTTACATAAAGAGGTGAATTATGATAAATGGGCCGCTTTGCGGGATAAAGAAGTTGAGCGTATTGAGGATACATTGGGTGAAGATGTAGAGTCGGCAATTGCCAACGAAAAATACGGTTTTATTTCAGGGGCGTTAAAAGAGACTCTTACTCCCGGAAATAAAGAAACGGCTAATACGACCCATTTAATTGATGCTTTAGTTACAAATAAACTTTTTGGCTTTCCTATTTTTATATTTATTATGTGGCTTATGTTTGAAGCTACATTTACTTTAGGAGCTTATCCGATGGCGTGGATAGAAAATGGGGTCGCCTATATCTCTAATCTGGTTCAGCAATGGATGGCTCCCGGTCCTTTAAAAGATTTGATAATCGATGGTGTATTAGGCGGAGTAGGGGGCGTTATTGTTTTTTTGCCCAACATACTTATTCTCTATTTCTTCATTTCCTTTATGGAGGATTCGGGCTACATGGCACGTGCAGCATTTATAATGGATAGAATTATGCATCGTATCGGATTGCACGGAAAGTCGTTTATTCCTCTGGTAATGGGATTCGGGTGTAATGTGCCGGCTATAATGGCCTGTCGTACGATCGAGAGTCGCAGCAGCCGTCTAATAACGATTCTCATCAATCCGTTTATGTCATGTAGTGCTCGTATACCCATATATATATTGCTTATCGGAACATTTTTCCCGAATAATCAAAGTCTTGTTTTTCTTTCTCTTTATTTAGGGGGAATAGTATTGGCGATTATCACGGCAAAGTTATTGCGAAAGTTTATGTTTAAAAAAGATGAGACCCCATTCGTAATGGAGTTGCCTCCATATCGTTTACCAACTGCCAAGGCTACGGTTCGGCATATGTGGGGTAAAGCAGAGCAATATTTGCGTAAAATGGGAGGACTCATTTTGTTTGCTTCGATCATTGTTTGGTTTTTGAGTTATTATCCCAGAACCGAAGTACATGACTCCAAAAATGTTTCTACCGAAGAAAGTTTGCAGCAGCAACGAGACTCTTATATAGGGAAAATAGGCAGTTTTATAGAACCGGTTCTCGAGCCGCTCGGTTTCAACTGGAAGGTTAGTATCGCTCTTATATCAGGAACAGCAGCAAAAGAGCTTATTGTAAGTACGATCGGAGTTTTATATTCAGAGAATAATGCTGATGAAAATTCGGTAGCGCTCTCAGAAAAACTTAAAATGCCAGATCCGCAAACGGGAAAACCGGATTTTACCCCTCTTATTTCTATAAGTTTCATGGTATTTGTATTGCTATATTTCCCTTGTTTGGCTTCTATTGCAGCAATTGTTCGGGAATCGGGAAGTTGGAAATGGGGAGTATTTTCTATTGTGTACAATACTGGGATCGCATGGATTTGTGCTTTCATTGTATATAATGTTGGAAAAATGTTTGTTTAATATTTAGAGAAAAATAAAAATGTTTCAGAATATTATCGTTGCTGTAATCGGAATTTTTGTATTCTCGTATCTGATATATCGTATTGTACGTATTTACAGAAAAAAAGAATATAAAAATTCTTGTGGAAGTTGTTCTTGTTGTTCGGGTAATAAAGTTGAAAAACGGTTGGGTAAGACTCTGTCATGTTGTTGTGAAAGAGAAAAGGATGAAAAAAAGTTTAAGGATACTTTGGGAAAATAAAAAAATAAATTACCTTTGCATTCGCAAACCCAAAAATAGGGTTCCTTGGCCGAGTGGCTAGGCACCGGTCTGCAAAACCGTTTACGGCGGTTCGAATCCGCCAGGAACCTCTAAAAACCTTGTAACTAACTGAATTTCAGTATATGGTTACAAGGTTTTTTGCTTTTAGGATTAAAAAGAGGATTAAAACCAATGATTCTCCTGTGATTTAAGGGGTTTTCGAGAGGTATATCGTAAAAACAAGATTTTATAATTACTTTTGTATTGGATATAAATAACCCCATTAAATACGCTAAGGTATGAAACCGATATTCAACGAAGAGCAACAAAAAAAGGCTGCTTTCATTTTGGAGAATCCTCTATCCAAGCTATCTGAACTTTATTCCAATGAAATAAAGGACTTGGCAGTCGTTTGGTGCTACTATTCGGGCAAGATAGAAGGCAATACGTATACCTACGTTGAAACAGAAGCATTACTCAAAGATGGCATTACTTCGGAGAAACGGTACGAAGATGCCAAGATGCTTAAAAACCTCTACAACACGTTCATCTCTGAATTAGAATATATCCATAAAGAAAAAAATCAAGAGATTATAGACGAACGCACTCTTTTTAGAGTACATCAATCTATTTCTACGGGATTAGTATCTAACGAAGAATCGGGTTCATTACGAGCACGAGCAGTTCGTATTAGCGGAACGGATTATATTCCTCCCAAGAATCAGCAAGAAATAGAAAGCAAGCTGAATGAAATTCTTTTTCAGCAGGGCGAATATACCAATCCTTTAGAGAAGGCGATCTATTTGCATTGTAATCTTGCTCGTCTACAACCTTTCATTGACGGAAATAAACGGACGGCAAGGATGATAGAGAGCATTGTCTTGATGAATGCTGGCATCATTCCCGTATATTCTTCCAAAGATTCAGATATTCTGAATTACAGAAGAGGCTTAATCGCTTTTTATGAAACCGAAGATTATAGTAATTATGCCGACTATTTTTTAAATAGACAGATAGAACGAATGAAAGAAATTGAATAGTTTTTATTTTCCTATTTCTGCTTTTCCAAAGAGCATCTTATTAACCCTACGGTTTGTGTTGTCATTTATTCCGCACGAGCGGATTGGAATATTTCTTTAAAAAAAGAATAGGCGTAAAAAAGGGTTTATTTCTTTGGTTTTATCTTTATCAGATCGACAATATAAATACCTTCTTCTTGCTGGGGCCGATGCTTCTCTCCGGGTTTTGACATCAAATCAGGGGGGATATATAGTTTTATACGTCCGTTTTCCCCGATTAGTTGTAATCCTTCTGCCATACCTGTAGGAATCTCTTTGTATGTAACTTCGACCCGGTATTTCATTGTTCCCGTTTTTGTCATTGTCGATGGAACAGGTACACCTGAACGTAATAACTTTTCCCACTCGATAACATAAGTAATGTCTTTGTTATCCGGTCGAATTACATTCCCCGGCTTTAAAATCTCATATATCAAGCCAGATTTGCTTCGGGTAAGGTTTGTATTTTCTTTTAAAGTGTTTTCGAGAAAAATTACCGATTCGTGTTGCGCAATTTTTATCAACTCAGGAGGAAGTTCATCGAGAATAAAAATATTGGATTCTCGGTCTGTTTTATTCATTTTAATTTCGTCTTGAGCGTTTTCTTTACTAACCTTGCTGGTGGTGACATGGATAGTGGTTTTAACAACCGGATATAAGATGAACGACAACGCCGCAATATTCAATATCAGCAGAATATAATTACCTATACACCGTTTTCTTTTGAGAGATTTTGCAGTAAAAACGGTAGATACGATTAATAAACAGATAATTACGATTACAACAAAAAATATTCCCGGGAAATTCAGTATTGCTTTTAAAAATAAAATAACTGCCGCTGCGAACAGACAAATAAAAGAGATAAGAGTTGGTTTATGTTTCATCTTATTCTATCTTACTTCGAAATTCAATCGATATTGAAACCGGTATCCGTCACTCATCCGTTGACCTAACAGTCTTTTGCGTTCGGCTTCGATTATGCTATTGGAGAATCCGATAATTTTAACTTCCTTAACTTTTTTCTCATCGACAGTGATCAGCAAACCACAATTCTCCCCTTTTTTCAATGCCCGATATAATTGCGATAATTCTTTTTGGTTATCCGGATATATATCTTTGTAAAAGTTGAATTCAGGAAAGCAACCCATACAGGCCCCTGCACAATAAGGGTCGGCGTGATTACCATCATCATTCCAGATGGGTAAACATTCGCCATAGAATACTCTTTTCGGTATTTCATGTATATTATCGATCTCTATTATCGATATTTTATTGTCATATATTTTTTCGTACAGCACAGCAGAGCTATAGTACGATCTGGGTGTAAATTGAATTCGAATGTGTTTTTTATTCGCGATGTCCTTCATCGGTAGTTCCACGAGTTCGTATCCTACGGCATGAATCAATAATTTATCTCCGTGTTCGATCGTATCGGGAATAGTGACGACTTCACTTTCTCCGAAACGGACTAATCCTAAAAAATTGTTGTCGTTTCCCTGAAACTTTCGATATGAATAATTCTTATTTTCCATTAGAGGTGAATAATAATAAATTTCGGCCCATTCGGGAGTCGTGTTCGATATTTCGATCGTTATGTTTCTGGTAGGCGTTGAGTAAATTTCAACTTTTACGGGGTTATCCGGTAACATACGATAGTCAATCGTTTTAATCTCAACAGAGGCCCGGACATCCGGTGTTTCCTTTGCTTGCAAACCATAAAGAAACCAGGTAAATAATAAGCTTATTATAATTGTTGTTTTTTTCATATTTCTCAATTTCTGATTTTGTAAATTAACAAAAAATTATTGACATTTTTATACTATAAACTTGTTTATTCTCAATATCGATTATCCAGATGATGAGGTGATCCCGGTGAAAAATAGGCAGATCCTACCTATCTGTATTACGCGAATCATTAAAAAAGATTTTTAAAACTGTTTTTTTGATGCTTATTATCGAATAAATGATAAATTGACGCTCATAATTTTTTTTTTGAGAATAAGATTTTAAATTTGTTCATTCAAGCAATTTTTTCAAAAAAGAGTAGAGAGTAGTTTATTGTTTTGACTTTTAGATTTTAAGCTGTACTGCAGTTTATATCGTGTGTACTATGAAAGATAAAATAAAGAATTATCGTATAATACAGAAGTATATATTATTGCTGTTTTTATGCTTATTTAATTCTGTTGTTTATGGTAAGGAAGATCTTAAATCGATGTCTGATTTTTTGGATCAGATCATCGACAATAAAGAACAGTATACCCACAATAAGAATCAGGTTATTACAAGCTTAAAAAAGATATTAAATACTAAGCACTCGTCTTTGCGGTACGAGTATGAAATTAATTCGGAATTATATAAAGAATACCGGAAATTCAAACTCGATTCGGCTATATATTATGCGCGGAGAAATGTAGAAATTGCTAATCTTCTGAATGATAAAAATATTAAACATTTATCAGAAATAAAACTCGCGAGTGTTTATTCTTTTTCGGGAAAATTTTTAGAATCCGAAGAATTATTGAAAAATATACAGTCTAAAGATCTGCCGAAGCAGATTTTGGGAGATTATTATGAGGCATGTTCCCGGTTTTACGAACATTATGCGGCTGCGAGTAACCAACCTCAGTATAATCATCTTATCGAAATATACCGAGACTCTTTATTGGCTGTAATCGATACGGCATCTTTCAGGTATAAAATAAATATGGCACATAAAAGTATCAGCCGGGGACAGATAGATCAGTCGGAAAAAATATTATTCGGTTTACTTGAAACGCAGAGTCCCGATACTCCCGAATATGCACAGGTTACCCATTCTTTGGGTATGATATCGGGTATAAAAGGAGATCCTGAACAAGAGAAAAAATATTATATTTTGTCGGCCATTGCAGATATAAAAAACTCTATTAAAGAAAATGCCTCGTTCCGTAGTTTGGCTCTTATTTACTACAATAACGGGGATATTACCAGAGCGTTTAAATATGCCCAATCGGCAATAGAAGATGCCGTATTTTCTGGGGTGCAATTCCGTACGGCCCAGTTATCAGAATTTTATTCGATTATAAACGCCTCTTATCAGGCAAAAGAGGCAAAGACCAATAGTAAATTAAAGACATATCTTACCCTTATCAGCGTACTTTTGCTATTCCTTATTTTGCTGGTGTTGTATATTTATAAACAGATGAAAAGGCTTTCGGGTATAAAAGAAAAATTATTCGAGACCAATAAAAAATTATCCGGACTGAATAAGGAGTTGAACATTGCCAACGATATGTTACAAGAAAAAAATAATCAGTTATACGATGCCAATCATATCAAAGAACAGTATATCGCGCAGTTTTTTTATCTCTGTTCTTCTTATATCGATAAAATGGAGGAGAATCGGAAGTCATTGTATAAACTTGTTTTGAACAGGCAATATGAAGAGTTGCATAAAATGCTGAAATCGACCAATGTTTTCGAAAATGAGTTGGATGAATTATATTCTCATTTCGACAGTATATTTATCAGTTTGTACCCTACGTTTGTCGACGATTTTAATGCTTTGCTTGCTAAAGACGACCGGATTGTTTTGAAGTCGGGCGATATTTTAAATAAAGAATTGCGTATTTATGCTTTATTGCGTCTCGGTATTACCGATGGTGCCAAGATTGCCAGTTTCCTACGTTGTTCGATGAGTACGATTTATAATTATCGTACTAAGATCAGGAACAGAGCGGCCTGTGATCGCGACAGGTTCGAAGAGCGGGTGATGAGGATCGGTGTTTTACAACATAACGATGAATAGGATATAAGATGAAATGAAAGGAGAAGAACCATAAAAATGCATTCTATACAATCTACATTTTATACTATGTTTTTTAATATTAAATATATGATATATAATAATTTATTGTTTTTCTGTATCTACATTATCGCACTTATGAAAAAAGAGCGAACTTATTAAAAATTAGTTTTGTGTTAGAGAAAAGTTACGGGCGTTTAAAACAAGAATAAAGGTAGAGGAGTATTTGTCCGTATTAGAGAGAAAAACATAAATTACAGCTAATAACATGAACGACTTAATCAAAATCGGGCTTATCGGTTTCGGTAGGATGGGTAGATACCATCTCGAGGAGATGCAAAAAAGCGGAAAGTGGAATATAGCTTATATCTGTGATACTAATCCCAAATCACGTGAACTGGCTCATAAATTATCGCCGGAATCGAAAGTAATAGAGAATGAACAGGAAATTTTCGATGATAAGACAGTACAGGTCGTCGGATTATTTGCTTTGGCCGATTCGAGAAAAGAACAAATAGAAAAAGCGATGCGTAGTGGTAAGCATGTGATTTCGGAGAAGCCTATAGCAGACAGTATCGATCGCGAATGGGAGGCCGTTAGAATCGCAGAAAGTACTTCGCTTTTTTCTACCGTTAACCTGTATCTTCGCAATTCGTGGTATCACAAACTTATTAGAGAGTATATAAAGCAAGGTGAGATCGGTGAATTAGCTATTTTGCGTATTTGCCACCTTACTCCGGGGCTTGCACCGGGAGAAGGACATGAATATGAAGGCCCTTCTTTTCACGATTGCGGAATGCATTATGTAGATATTGCGCGTTGGTATGCCGGATGCGATTTTAAAACCTGGAATGCGCAGGCCGTACGTATGTGGTCGTATAAAGATCCTTGGTGGTTGCAGTGTCACGGAACGTTTGAAAACGGTGTCGTATTCGATATCACACAAGGACATGTTTATGGGCAGTTGTCTAAAAATCAGACGCATAATTCTTATGTAGATATTATCGGTACAGAAGGCATCGTGCGTATGACACACGATTTTAAGACAGCAGTGGTAGAGTTGCACGGAGTGAACCAGACAGTACGGGAGGAAAGACCTTTTGGTGGTAAGAACATTGATGTTTTATGCGATTTGTTCGCACAGTCCATCGAGACGGGTGTACGTCACCCCGATCTGCCTACTTTGCGTGACTCGGCTGTGGCATCGCAATATGCGTGGGATTTTCTTGAAAATGCTAAAAAGAATGATATGCCTGCAATCGGCGAGTTACAGACGTTGGAGAAAATATTGCACCGGAGAAGAACAATGAAAAACGGATACGGATTATTACAACAAACACAATAACATCTTTATTAACTAAAATCTTCTATTTATGTCGGACATTTCAAGAAGAAAATTCATTAAAGCCGGGGCCATGGCCCTTGCAGGAATTACAGTAGCTCCCAGTTCAATTCTGGGAAAGAGTTTCGGGCATGTACCGCCGAGTGATAAACTTAATATTATCGGTGTGGGTATCGGTGGCCGTGGAGCGCACGTACTGAGAGGTATGAAATCTCAGAATATCATCGGTCTTTGCGATGTAGACTGGAAATACAGTTCGAATGTATTTAAAGAATATCCCAATGCAAAGAGGTATAACGATTATCGGAAGATGTTCGAAGAGTTGGGCAAGTCGGCCGACGCCGTTATGGTGGCTACTGCCGATCACACACACGCTCTTATTGCTGCTGATGCAATGACAATGGGTAAGCACGTATATCTCGAGAAACCCCTTACGCATAGCGTTTACGAATCTCGTCTGTTGACGAAACTGGCCGATAAAAAGAATGTCGCAACTCAGATGGGTAATCAAGGGGCTTCTGCCGCAGGTGTACGCAAAATATGCGAATGGATATGGAACGGTGAAATCGGCGAAGTGACCAAAGTCGAAGCATTCACCGACCGTCCTATCTGGCCGCAAGGATTGAACCGTCCCGAAGTGTCTCAGAAGCCTCCCAAGACATTAGATTGGGATTTATTCCTGGGGCCGGCTAAGTACCGTGATTTCAATGAAATTTATACTCCGTGGAACTGGCGCGGTTGGTGGGATTTCGGAACCGGTGCTTTGGGAGATATGGCATGTCATATCCTTCATCCTGTATTTAAGGGATTGAAGTTGGGTTATCCTACAAAAGTACAGGGTAGTTCTACTTTGTTGCTTACTGATTGCGCCCCCAATGCGCAAATGGTAAAATTTATCTTCCCGGCTCGTGAAAATATGCCTAAAGTGGCTTTCCCCGAAGTCGAAGTAGTTTGGTACGACGGAGGTATGAAACCGATGCGTCCCGAAGGTTTCCCTGTTGGCAGAGATATGAATGATCAGGGTGGCGGTGTTATATTCCATGGTACTAAAGATACTTTGATCTGTGGTTGCTACGGTGCTAATCCGTGGTTGTTGTCGGGTAGAAATCCCGAAGCTCCTAAGGTGCTGAGAGAAGTAAAAACTTCTCACGAAATGGATTTTGTGCGTGCTTGTAAAGAAGATCCCGAATATCGGGTACAAACAGCTTCTCCATTTAGTGAAGCAGGGCCTTTCAATGAAATGGTCGTTATGGGCGTATTGGCTATCAGATTACAGTCTTTAAATCAGGAATTGCATTGGGATGGTCCCAATATGCAGTTTACCAATATCGATCCGAATGCGACTATCAGTACTGTGATCAAAGACGGTTTCCATATTAAAGACGGTCATCCGACTTTCGATAAAAAGTGGACCGAACCAGTAAATGCACAAGCATATGCGCAGGAATTGATTAAGCATACTTATCGTGAAGGCTGGAAATTACCTGAAATGCCGAAATAATAATTAAAGAATTAACAATATTAAAAAATTAAAACGATGAAAAAGAATTTAATTTTAGCAGTAAGTTGTATGACATTCGTTGCAGCGTTTGCATCGTGCGGGGGGGGAACTAAAAAAGCCGAAAATAATGCTGATGCAACGGCTGAGACCGCAAAAACAGAAAAAGCGGGTCCCGAATATAAAGTTCTTGATAACCAACAGGTAGATTTATCTGAATTTAAAACAGATAAAGACGGATATATCGTTATTTTCGACGGAAAAGAAATGAAAGGCTGGCGTGGATACGGTAAAGAGGGTATTCCCGGAAAATGGACAGTTGATAATGGTGCGATTAAGTTTAATGGTTCGGGTGGCGGCGAAGCACAAGATGCCGAAGGAGGAGATCTTATTTTCGCTCATAAATTTAAAAACTTCGAACTGGAAATGGAGTGGAAGGTATCTAAAGGAGGAAACTCGGGTATTTTCTATCTGGCACAGGAAGTAGAATCTGTAAATCCCGAAAACGGTGAAACTCGTTTGGAACCTATTTATATTTCGGCTCCCGAATATCAGGTTCTCGATAACGAAAATCATCCCGACGCTAAATTGGGAAAAGACAATAATCGTCAGTCGGCATCTTTATACGATATGATTCCCGCTGTTCCTCAAAATGCAAAACCTTTCGGTGAATGGAATAAGGCAAAAATTATGGTTTATAAAGGCACTGTCGTTCACGGACAAAATGACACTAATGTTCTCGAATATCATTTGTGGACTCCCCAGTGGACAGATATGTTGCAGGCAAGCAAGTTCAGCAAGGATAAATGGCCGTTGGCTTTCGAATTGTTGAATAATGTAGGTGGAGCCGATCGTGAAGGTTATATCGGTCTTCAGGATCATGGCGATGATGTATGGTTCCGCAATATCCGTATAAAAGTATTGGATTGATATCCACCACGTCGGTTAGATAAATTTTTTCTTAAACAGATGTGAATTATATTTTGCATTGGGGAGTGCTTCTCGCGCTCTCCAATGTTTGTTATATATTTTAATACTTTGTAAAAACATTCGCCATGAAAATCAAATTATTTCTGCCGGCCGTTCTTTTGATGGCTTTGGCAACATTTCCCGAAGTAAACGCACAGAAAAATAGTAAGCCTGAGAAAGATATTGCTATTCAATTATATTCGGTAAGGGATAAATTATCCGGTTTTCACAACGCTCCCGGCAAAGCCGATCCCAGATATACTCAATTGTTGAAAGAACTTTCCCGAATGGGATATACGGCCGTAGAAACAGCCGACTATAACAATGGCCGGTTTTATAACCGTACACCGCAGGAATTTAAAAAAGATGTGGAGTCTGCCGGGATGAGAGTTTTATCTTCTCACTGTACCCGGTCGTTGACCTCCGACGAACTGGCATCGGGCGATTTCACGCAAGCTCTTAAATGGTGGGATAAATGTATCGCCGATCATAAGGCGGCGGGTATGTCTTACATCGTAACTCCGCATCTCGAGAGGCCTAAAACTCTGAAAGACTTGAAAACTTATTGCGACTATTATAACGAGATTGGGAAAAAGTGTAAGGCCAGCGGTATAAAATACGGTTATCATAATCATGCTCACGAATACCGGAAGGTAGAAGATAAAGCGATAATGTTGGATTATATGATCGAGAATACCGATCCCGAATATGTTTTTTTCGAAATGGATGTTTACTGGACAGTAATCGGTGACCGTTCTCCGGTCGATTATTTTAATAAATATCCAGGTCGTTTTTCTTTACTTCATATTAAAGATCACCGCGAAATAGGGGAGAGCGGTATGGTCGGATTCGACGTTATTTTTAAGAATGCGCATACAGCGGGAGTTCAACATATTATTGTAGAAGTCGAAAATTATAGTATGCCGGTAGAAAAAAGTGTAAAAACGAGTATCGATTATCTGATAAGTGCCCCTTTTGTAAAATCGTCCTACCGGTAACTTGTGTTCAGAGTAACCGGGTATATAATATTTCAAAAGCGTCTGTTACAAAACAGACGCTTTTTTTATTTTAAAATTGAAAAATAAATATCGATTAAACGTTTGAATATTATATGATAGACAAAATTATTTTTGAATTTTATTCATTATATCGCATTTTATTTCCCTTCTTTGTAAAGGGAATAAAAAAATCAACTCTTTTTATGCCACATACACGATGAAATATTATATTTTTATTACCCGGCTTGTCTGGGGCGTATTCTTTTTTGTTTTTCTGCAAGCATGTGGCGATAAGGAAGAAAGCGAGCCGCCGGTTTCCGTTTTTACGGTCGATCCGGAATTTGTTACGTTATCGGTCGGTGAATCCTGTCAGTTGGTTGCCCGGTTAAACGGGGTGGCTTTAAACGGGGACGAGGTTCGTTGGGAAGCAAATACTAATCTTGTGAGCGTAGATAATACCGGAAAGGTTACAGCTGTCGCTTATAATGAATTTATTTCGGGTATAAAAGTTTCCGCTTATACTCATAACGGACTCTATGCAGCGAGTAATATCGTTATCAATCAAAATTACAGTTATATATTTCGTCTTGTTTTAAAAGACAAGGGAACGACCGGTTTCTCCTTGAGCCGTCCCGAGGAATTTCTTTCAGTTTCGGCGGTTGAAAAAAGGCGTAAAAGGAATATTCCGATCGCCGGGTCGGATCTTCCTTTGTCTGAAGAGTATTTGGCGCAAATTGAAAAAGTGGGTGGTAAAATAGTGTCTCGCAGTAAATGGCTGCAAACGGTTTGCGTGCAAAGCGATGACCCGAATATAGCCGATGAATATATGAAGTTACCTTTTGTAGAAGACGTTGTGATGGTTTGGAGGGGGAATAAAGAGCCGGCAGAATCAGAAAGCCTTTCCGAAAGGTATTTTTCCCGAAATGCCGCCCGGTTTTCAGCCGGTGATTACGGGAAAGCGTTGGTTAATATTTCTATTCATAACGGACAGGTATTGCATGATCTCGGTTATACGGGGGAGGGTATCGATATTGCTGTAATCGATGCCGGATTTATCGGTTTACCCGATAATCCCGCATTGAACGACATTCATATTAAAGGAGCCCGGTCTTTTATTTATGGTAAATCCGATCCTTATGCCGATGATAACCACGGGGTATGGGTGACTTCCTGTATGGCGACGAACCGTCCCGGCTATTTTATCGGTACGGCGCCGGGCGCCTCTTATTGGCTTTTACGTTCCGAAGATATGACGGGTGATTGTCCTGTAGAAGAAGATTATTGGGCGGCTGCTGTCGAATATGCCGATAGTGTGGGTGCCGATATAGTAAATACTTCTTTGTATTATATCACTTATGATCCCCCTTTTACCTCTCATAAATATGAAGAAATGGATGGAAAAACAGCTCTGGCCACAAGGGCAGCCAATATGGCTGCGTCAAAGGGGATGCTTATCGTATGCTGTACCGGAAACGACGGCTCATGGGTAGGTACTCCGGCCGATTCACCTGATGTTCTTACTGTGGGGTCGGTGGATAAGAACGGAGAAATCGGCTCTTTTACAGCATACGGTATAACGGTAGACGGCCGGATGAAGCCCGATATCGTATCTCTTGGCCAGAGTGCTTATACAATCGGTCCCGATGGTACGGTCGGCCCCAGAAGCGGTACTTCTTACGCCAGTCCCATTCTTTGTGGATTGGCGGCTTGTTTATGGCAAGCATATCCCCGGTTGACAAACCGGCAATTGTCCGATATTCTTAAACGTTCGGCAGACAGGTACGGTTCTCCCCAACTGCCATACGGTTACGGCATTCCGGATATTCGTAAAGCGATAGAGCTTATCAGAGAGATAAGTCCCGATGATAATCTGCAATCGTTGAAATAATCGTTTCATGGCGAAGAAAGCAAGTTTTATAAAATATACTTTTTTATTTTTCTAAATCACAGTGTAAAGGGAGGATAAGACAGGTCGTTTCTCCATAACGATTTATATGAACCTCGTTTTGTGTGGATATTTTTATTTAAGGGAATTGGGGTAGAGCCAGTCAGGTGTAAGCCGCATAAACCAGAGTTCGAAGCCGTCTTTCCCCGGCAGGTTGTTGTCCCATTTACCTTCTTCCACAAGTATTCCGATGCTTCCGTCGCGTAATACCGTCATCGATGAGTATGCCGAGTACCCTGGTGTTATTATTCTTTTTAGCGGCCAGGTATGGCCCTCGTCGAAGCTGGCCAGTATCGATACGTTACGGCGAATTTTCGGGTCGTCGGGTATAGAGTGTAAGAGAATGCTGTGGCGGTCGCCGTCTTTTACCGATGCGTATCGCAGAATATCCCCGTTACAGGCGGGGTCTTGTATATCTTTTTGTAAATAAGGCTTACCCCAAGTGATTCCTTTATCCTGTGAAAGGCAGAATTTACGCTCTCCCTGAGCACGATTGCGTATACTCATGAGTATATCTCCGTTATCGAGTTCTACCAGTTTCGCTTCGTCGCCGTTGGTATCGGCCGCGTTTTTCGAAACATTCCAGGTGGTTCCCCCGTCGTCAGAATAGCAAGCATAATTGCTTATCGGGCCTCCCCATTCGGGAGTCGTTCTTACCGCGATAACAAACATAATGCGGCCGTCTCTCGTTTGCAGTGCTCTGCCCGAAGCAGCGAAAGCCCCGTACCATTGTTTTCTCACGGCGTCTTTACAGTCGGGGCCGTAAATTTGCGGAGTGATATCCCGGGGCGAAGTCCATGTAAGTCCGTTATCTACGCTTCTGCTTATATTTATATGCATAGGTTGTTTATAATCCGATTGCCATAAACCGTTACCCGAGGCGAAGATGCATAACAGTTCTCCATTTTTTTCGTTTAATATGAGCGCAGCGTCGCCGCATCCGGTGGTATCGTTTTTAGCGATGGTGATCATAGGCGACCACGTACGTCCGTTATCTGTGCTGCGCCTCGCTACTACGTCTATGCGGGCGGGTAAGTCGTTTATCTTGTCCCACCGTTTATCGGCAACGGCAACGAGAGAACCGTCTGCGGCGGTAACCAGAGCCGGAATACGATAGAAACGGGATCCGTCGTCTCCCATGTCGAAGACGAGAACACGCTCTGAAATGCTGTCGCAGGTGTTTAAGGCGAAAGCGGAAGATATACAATGCGGGAAAAGGAGAATCAAAAATACTTGTTTTAACGATCGAATATTCATAGCCAATGAGTAAAAAGTTTTTATTATAAAAATGATTTATCGAATACCGGTTTAATACGGAAATATTCGGTAAAGATATTTAAATTATTAAATTAAAAAAAGCCGCCCGGTACGGAAAATTCCGTCTGCCTTTCGCAGTGCCGGGCGGCTTTGGTTGTTATTAACCTCTCCGTTTGACGGAGACGGTTTTTATAGGAAAATTTCTATACGGTTATTTCTTGTATAATTTCTGGCTTCTGATGACGTTGTTGTACTCCATTTTTACGATGTACATACCGGAAGAAAGATCCGAAACATCGAGACTTTGGGGATTGCCGGTAGCGAACTTCACTAACTGTCCGTTCAAGGTATATACCCAAGCTTTCTCCACGTCGTTAAAGAAGATAACGTTGTCGGCCGGGCTGGGGTAGCAGGTAGAGAAACCGGCATATGCCTGCGCCGTTTCGATACTTTGAGGAGGATCATTCGGGTTATCGTCTCTTACGCGGTCGGGTTCGTCGGCTTCTCCTTGGTCATGTAGGTCAGGGGCTACCGGTCGGGCCGGGTTGTTTCCCATGATTTCCACACCGAAGTCGATCGAGAATCCTTTCGACGTTTTACCGCACGGGCCGGGATGAGCGAACCATGCGTCGGAGAATACCACGCGCAGGCGGCTCTTTCCGGGAGCGGCGTCGGCGGGAACGGTATACGTTTGGCTGTTTACTTGCGTTTCGAACGCGGGAGTTCCTGCATTGGGCGTACCCAGATCGAACAGCATTTCGTCACCGTCGGGTTCGAACGAATTGCTTCGGTCGAAGTCCATATAGGCTTTAGCGAAACACCACCGCAAACCGTCTTGTTTAGCAGCAGTACTAGTATCGTATGCTCTGAATTTGAGGGTAATGGTTTGTCCTTGATTAACTTTCAATACATGGTCTGTCGCATCTACATAGTTAGTTTTTCCGGGTGCAGGTCCGGCAGCCGTGTAATCGAGATCTTGTACGGCGCCTTCTGTAGAGAATGTTTTGATATAACGGGTTTGAAGTGCTACCTCGTAACCGGCCGCACTGGGGTCGATAACCGATTCACAATACGTGTCATCTTTGTATACCGGCAGATCGGGCGAAGCAGAGCGTTCTACTTTTACCCATTCTACGGGCGAGTAGGTTTTCATATCTACCGAAGCGGCACGTACGCCGATATAAGGTTCGTCGTCGGTACTTTCGAATTTTATTTTGCCGGCGAATCCCGACCAGGAAGAGGTACGGGCTATTTCAGAGATTTTACCTTCGGCGCCGTTTTTGTACATAATTTCGAAGTGGTCGATATTGGCTTCGTCGTTATAGATAAGTCCATAGTCGGCGCGAGTCGCGTTCACTCCGGCGGGGTCTACCATCCAGTTCACTTTTACCGAAAGCGATTTAGTCGTTTCTTCTTTCACTTCTACTTTCAAGCTATTGGCTTTAATGGGAGCGGGAGCCGCGATGCGGTTATCACTGAGTTCGAGTTTACCTACCAGCATATTGTAAGCTGGGCTGCTTCCTTTTACGCGCAGGCCGATGTATTCGATTACGTCTCCGGTACCGAACCCTGTCATGGGCAGTTCTTTTTCCTGCCATTCCGGTCCTTGGGTATCTCCAACGGGAATTTCGTACCACTGGTCGTTATCGAGTTTTTTGAGGATAACCGAGAGTCCCGAAGTTTGAGTTCCCTGTACGGGAGTCCCTTGCTTAACGGCGATCTTCACCTTGGGTTCCCCATGAGCTACATGGAGTTTGGCCCGGTAAAGAACGACGTCGGTACCTGCCGAAACGGCATTCCCGAAAAGGCGCAGAGCCGCCCCGCCCATGTAAGCATCTTCGTTGGTAAATTCGGGTTGGATATCGGAAGAAACGTTTTTGGTATCGGCATTATAAACGAGCCATCGGTAGGTAGGTACGATATCTTGGTTTCCCATATTGTACCAGTTCCCGAAAGTTTTTTTACCTTTATAATTATACCTTTCCCCGTTTCCTAAATTAAAGTAGGTCGTGAACGGAAGATCGCCCTGAATGGCAGTACGTTCGGGTACGAAGGTCGCCAGTCCGCAGAACGTCGATAGCGGTTCTTTATCACCCTCTTGCGTCCAGTTATTGCCAGTATCGGAAATGGGAGGCAAGCTGGCCGGATTGCGGTTACCGCCCGAGAAGGCTCTTTCGAGAAGTTTCTGGTAATTCGACTGAAATGCCAGAGAGGTAGACCCCACATTATAGCTCATAAAGCGGCTCATATCGTGTTCACCCCAGAGGCATATACCGCACCGTTTCGAATCTTCGTCTGCATTCAGGCGGCTCCAGCTACGATCCATAGTAACGATCCAAACGCCTGCATAAAGACCGTCTGCGGTTCCCATGTTGCTTTCCGCCGTTTGTACCGAAGAGCCCATATTATAAGAAAAGTCGCCGCCGGAATAATTGAGCATCAGGTCGGTTGTTTTTCCGGTTTCGGTGGTGCCGAACAGGGCTTCCACATTGCGGGCGTTCAGAATCGCACTGGAAGTATAAATCGCGATATGGAAATTATCGAAACCTTTTTCGGCGGCGAGTTTATACAAGGTTTTATGGAAAGCTACAACATCATCGTTATCGTAACTGTTGTCTTCCCAGTTATAGTTAATGCCGTCGAACCCGAAAAACATGAGGCAATTGATCATCGGTTCGGCATATTTATAGGAACCGTCCTCATTTTTTGTGGTAATCAAGTCTGCGTATTCACCGGCACCGCTCCCCGGAGTCCAGCTTTCGAAGAATTTGATACCGCTCATAATGTCGGTACCGTTTTTGTGAGCCGCATCGGTCCAAACACCGGGCGCCTGGAAGAGACCGTGATTCCACGACCCGAACAATTTAGTATAGTTCCACATGGAGAATACGTCGTTGCTGAAATCGCTGCTGGGATACCCCCCTATCCCTTTCGCTTTTCCGGAAGGGATATTCATAAATACCTGCCTTTTTTCGTACAATTCGGGATTGAGCTGCTTGTTTTTTTCGATCATGGCCGGTCGCAGGCGGGTATGCGAACGAACGAACTCGATATCCATGTAATTGAATCCGGCTGCTTCGAATTCTTCTTGGGTGGGATATTTTCTTCCCTGTTCGAGTGCCTTTTCGAAAAGTTCGAGCATGATCTTGTCGTTAAAAGGCGTAAAATCGAAAATTTCGGTCGATGCCGAGGGCGGTGGCGTAGGATCGGTATCCTGCGCCGAAAGAGGCGCTACCCAAAGCAGGCAAACCAAAGCGGCGATGCATGCGTAAGTAATTTTTTTCATAATGGTAAGTATTAAGTGAATAATAAGTCTCTGATTTTTATTCAGAGTTTTTTATTTTAATAATATATATTCTGGGATTTCATCGTCATCTTGAAGTTGACCTTCCTCCTGTCGAATTACCTCCCTGTAGTGTCGAGTAAAACCTTTTTTCCTCTCCGCCGCTACAGCCTTTTCCCGATTACCGGGAAGATCCTTCGCTGACGCTCAGGAAGACCGGATAATCGCTCAGGCTGACAGAAAAATGCTTAGGTTGACCGGGTAATCGCAGCCGATGACAGGGCGTTCATGCCATCGGCTGCCGTGTTACGATTCATTAAAAATTAGGAGCGGTCGTATCCCACCATACGCGGGTAGCTTGTTGATCGAGGCCGCCTAACGCTTTTTTACCTGATGTTTCGATATCTTGTTTTTTAGCGTCGGTATCACTCGGAAATAGCAGCCGACGTACCAGATCGCCCGGTTTCAGACTTCCGTCACCGTCGTCTACATTCAGTACCGGGAATTCTTTAGGATATCCCGTGCGCCGCATTTCACCCCATGCTTCGAACGAATTCGGGAAAAGGGCGATGAATTTTTGGGTAATGATCTTTTCGAGTTTTATTTCCCGGTCATCGCCTTCGTTCCATTTCACCCCTATCTTCGTAACGCTCGGCATATTGTTCGCATGGTCCATAGGGTCGATATAGGTATAATCTATGGCGCTTGCAAGGTTTTTATAATCTGAAAGCCGGTTCAGATATTCGTTTTTGTCGCTACCGCTACGGTCTTCCACATAAGCATTGTCGATGCCTCTTTCGTAGAAAAATTGAGCCGTACCGCCCATATTCCAGCCCCGGACAGAACCTTCGGCTCTAAGAAAATCGACCTCGGAAAGTTTCATCAAATAGAGAGGTGCATTGTTCATCGATTTTTTGTTCAGCCGGGAGTAACGTTCTCTCGGATTTGTTTTGGCCGACTGTCCCGGAATCATGGGTATACCTGCCCTGAGGCCGACTATGCGGGAATCTGCCGGCAGTACATCCGATTCGTCGGCATCGTTTACCAACGCGTCGGAATTTTTCAGGAATAAATATTCCATATACGGATGTTTCAGGCTTGCCAGCAGGCTTTCGAACGAAGCGTTCATCCGGGTATCTCCCCAAGTCTCGGAGATTTCGACTAGCGGGTTCGTAAATCCGAGGAGGGTGGGGATAAGTCCTACTTCCTGCGAGGTCGCTTCTATTACCCCCCCGTTTACGGCTTCTTCGGCCCATTGTTTCGCTTGGTTAGATTCTACTTTTACGCTATGCATGGCTATTCTCAGTTTTAGCGAGTTCGCAAAACGAGCCCAGTTATCTATACTCAGACCCATGGTGACCACATCGTATTTCAGCAACAGTTTATCCACGCGGGTTTTATACCATTGAGGACGCGTTTCGTAATGTTTGAAACATGCTGTAATGGTATCGATGTTGTCGACGATCGTATAATAAATGTCCCTGACCGAATTGAATTCGAAGGGATGGTCTTGCTTATTGGCCTTGTAATCCGCATAGGGTAAGGCGCCGAAAAGATCGGCCATTTCCTGCGACGAATAATCGTATAATAACAGGGCGATGGCTTTAAATTCGGGTATGGAGTCGATATCGGGATGATTGAGCAAGGGTACCAATCCGTTTTTGACGATATTGAACGAGCCGTTGGCACCATCGATAAATACCGATTTTGCATAGGTAGATTTTATGCGTCCGTCGAAGTTATGCGGTAGGCAGAGGTAACCGGCATAGTTGTCGGTAATGAGGCTGAACTGAAATTGATACTGGTGGGCACCCGGATAGGTACCTTCTTTACCGCCCCGCATGGCGTATTGGGCGGTAAGCATTTGACTGAAATTAGTTTTTAAATTTATTTCGGCTTGTTTGAATCCTTCTTCGCTGATTTCTTTACGGTAATCGATCTTATCGGCCGCCCCGTGGAAAATCTGAGGATCTACTTCGGTTTCGGTATCGAGTAACTCATCACCCGGCATGTCGTAGTCGAGGCAAGACTGAAACGTAACGAATGTAAATGCGGCCAGTATGGCGGGGAAAATATATTTTTTCATAATTGAACCTGTTTATTAAGTGATTATCGACTAAAAATTAACTTTTACAGAGAAACCGAACGAGCGGGCCGAAGGCATATTGAATATCTCGAAAGCTCCCAGTCCGTTTTGCGTGGAAAGGGAAATATCGGGATCGACCGGTGCTTTTTTATACAGGAAGAACAGGTTGCGGCCGATGGCCGATACGGTAACGTTCTTACCCATTCCCAACAGGTTGAGGAAAGTGTATCCGAGCGAAAGTTCGCGCAGGCGGAAATTGGTTGCGTCGTAGACGTATTGGGTAGCGTTTACATCGCCGCCGATGGTCTGGTAGTATTCTTTGATGGGGGCGAGGTTACCGTCGGGCATAACCAGAGCCGGTTTCCCGTTCCAGACGAGTGACGGATCGGCTTCGGCGGCCAACCGGGCGTCGGCCGTACGTTGCGATACGCCCAGCCGGTCGAGTTCGGCCTCGGTAAAGGAGATGACTTTACCGCCTATTTTTCCGTTGATCAGGAAAAAGAGGGCGAAATTTTTATACGTAAAAGTATTGCTCCATCCCAAATGGTATTTGGCATTCATGTTGCCGATGTACAGACCGAATTTTTCATCTGAAAGAACGGGCGCTCCGGTCGACGATAAAACGATATTGCCATCGGCATCGCGCTTGAAATCGGTTGCGTACATATCGCCGTATTGGCCCCCTTCGCTATATTTTACCTGTATTTTATCATTGGCGATTTTTTGCTCTATGAGTACTTCGCTGCCGTCGGGTTTATGGTATGTTTTTTCTATTTTGTTTTTGTTGAAGGAGAAATTAACCGAAGTTCTCCACATAAAGTCTTTGGCGATATTCAAGGAATATCCCACCGTAGTCTCGATACCCTGATTGCGGATGACTCCGGTATTTACGGGAATAGACTTTCCGCCGCCGCTGCTGTTTAGCAGGTAACTGTTGTGCATGGCCGAGTTATAATAGGTAAAATCCATATCTACGGCATTGCCGAACAGGGAAATATCGAATCCGGCCTCGAAAGATTTCGTTTTTTCTGGAACCGGGTTGTCGAAATAGCCGTAGGCAGGTATGGTCACCGAACCGGTGAGTGAATTTTCTGTCGCTTTATTGAACAGTATATTAGGGATAGAGTTACCCACCTCACTGTAAGAAGTCCTCAGTTTGAGGTTGGTGATCACCTCGGGCAATTCGAATATGCTGGAAAATATCGCACTGGCTCCGAAACCGAAATAACCGTAGTTGTCGGGTACGCCCCGGCTGGAGAATTGCTTAAAGGCCCGGTACCAGTCGCGGCGGTAACTGCCGTCGATATAAATCATGTCTTTATAGCCTACCTGACCGGTGAAAAGCGCGGCTTTATCCCAATTGGGGTTGTTGGAGGATGTGCGTTCTGTTGGATTCCCGCCTGAGGCCGTCGGATCGAAGAAATTGATCAGTGTAGGCAGAATGCGCCGGTTAGGATCGAAGGTAGTAGCAGGCGTCCAGATATTTTGCCCGTAGTTCTCGATGGTATGTCCTACCCATCCGGCGGTAGCCGATACCGAAAAATCCTTGATTTCCCGGTTGTAGCTCAACAGGTAATCGACATATACTTCGTTGGTCGTAATCAGGTCTTGTCCGAACACCCCGTAATCTTCCATGACGGACGGATTCCAGGTTGTGGCAGACCGTTTTGTAGTGCTTTTAAAGCGGGTACGATCCATACTTAAACGGCCCTGTATGGTTAATCCTTTGATAAGCTCGTACTTGGCCGATATATAACCGTGTGCCCTTTCTTCTTCGCTTCTTCCGTTCGCTTCATTCGTCAACCAATAAGGATTGTTTTGCCCTTTGGAAGGGAAAGCCCATTGCTGTTGTTTCCCTTGCAGATCGACTTTATCCGACTGCCAGATCCATTGTCCTTTATCACCTTTTACATAATGGTAATATTCCTGATTCGAAGTCCATTGTCCGTTATCGATCATGTAATTGTTTTTGTAATAGTCCATGTCGATATTGCGGGGAACGGTGTACAAATCGTAAATAGGATTCAACGCCGTACCACCGCCGGGCCGGTTGCGGGTAACGGCATGGGTATAATTCAAAGAAACGTCGATATTCAGTTTTTTATTAAATAACGCATAGTTTTGTCTGAAAGAGAGTGAATTCCGGTTGTAAGTGTTGTTGGGGCGCATACCGTCGGCATGAGAATTGGCATACGAGAAATAAGATCGTACTTTTTCGGAACCGCCGCTTACCGATACCGAATTGTTGAAGGTTACCCCCGTACCGAAGAAATCGGCTACATCGTCATTAGCGTAATTACGGAGATGGGCACCCTTATAGGCCAGTTCTTCGGGGGTCTGGTCGGTAATTTTTTTACCCCAACTGTCTACATCGATCGTATTGGCTACAAGATTCACCCCGGCTCCGTAAACATTTTGTATTTTGGGGGTAAGCAATGGTTTTTCGAACGTAACGTTAGAGGTAATATTAACATCTATCTTACCTTCTTTCCCTTTTTTGGTAGTAATCATAACGACCCCATTGGCGGCAGCACTGCCGTACAGGGCGGCCGCATTGGCCCCTTTCAGTACATTGATGCTTTCGATATCGTCGGGATTGACCAGGGAGAGCGGGTCTGAACCTTCGGAAACATTGGCGTAATTAAGATTGGAACCGGCGTCCCAACCCTTTTGCGAGTTTACGTTATTTGTCATGGGAATACCGTCGACAACGACTAATGGTGTATTATTTCCCAGTATCGATTTGTTACCCCTAAGGAGTATTTTGGAGGCACCGCCGGCACCTCCCGCACTCGGAGTAATGGTGACGCCAGATATACGGCCGTCGAGAGAATTCACGAAATTAACGTCTTGTACTTTCGTAAGATCGTCTCCTCCGACTTTTTGTGTAGCGTAGGTCAGCGATTTTTCTTTTCTTTCGATACCCATAGCCGTTACGACTACCTCGCCGAGTTGTTGCGCATTTTCTTCCATAACGATATCGAATGATTTGGCTTTATCGACTGCCAGTGTAACGGGCAGGTATCCGATATAGGTGAATTTAAGCGCGGCACCGGTTGCGGGAACCGATATTTTAAAATTACCGTCGAGATCGGTAATCGTACCGTTGGTGGTACCGTTTACCACTACGCTTACCCCGATCATGGGTTCGCCTTGTTTATCCTTTACTGTACCCGTAATTTCCCTTTTATTTTGCTGAGAGTTAACGGCAAGAGAATTTTCTGCCGTTACGGCTGCCTTATGTGCTAATAGTGTTGCCGGAGAAATAAAGGAAAAGAATAGTAACAAGAATAGTATCTTGTGTATTGTCAATTTATTCATTTCATATTTTTTTAAGGTTTACAAACTGTAGATATTTCAATTGATTCTAAGTAAAATTTTTATTAAGTATTGTTTTTCATTTAGTTACGTTTTTTATGGCTTGTTGTTATTGTTTAGTTTTAACGCATATATACATTTATAGTACAAATAGTGAGTCTATGATACTAATGAAGTAATAGAAATAATTAGTTAAAATATTTAAATTAGATAATCGGCCATCCTTTTTCTTTTTTTGATATTCTCCCGACATACATTTTTGGTTATAATACCGGTATAACGATCTTACAAAGAATATTGTTTTGTATATATATTGTTGAATATAAGTAGATTATGTATCCTGTTCGCAAATTTTCTTACAATAATTTATAAAACCGTATGTTGCTTTTTGGTAAATAAAAAATACTGTAACTCAATGATATATAAAGATATTTTTTCTGTTCGGGAATGTCGTATTTTTGCTGTCGGAGGTATTGTATGGATAAAAATAATTCGGCTATCGTATTATATAAAGTGTATTGCGGAGACGGAATTACTCTTCCGTTCGCAGGAGAAAAAATAAAAGCGGGTTTTCCGAGTCCTGCACAGGATTATATCGATTCGGCGATCGATCTGAATAAAGAGCTTATCCGTCATCCGGCCAGTACGTTTTACGGACGGGTTTCTGGTGACAGCATGCGGGATGCCGGATTATATGACGGGGATATCGTTATCGTAGATAAGTCGGTTACGCCGCGTGACGGGGATATGGCCGTGTGCTTTATCGATGGGGAATTTACCATAAAATTTATACGGGTAGATAAAGACGTAGTATGGCTCGTGCCGGCCAACGAGGATTACCGGCCTATAAAAGTGACCCGGGATAACGATTTTATTGTATGGGGTATTGTTACTTATTCGATAAAAAAGCAAATGCGCAGGAGGTAATGAGATATGTTTGCGCTGGTAGATTGCAATAATTTTTATGCGTCTTGCGAGCGGGTATTTAATCCATCGCTGAGAGATAAGCCGATTGTAGTACTGAGTAATAATGATGGTTGTGTGATTGCCCGTAGTAACGAGGTGAAGAAATTAGGTATAAAAATGGGAGTACCGGCTTACCAGATAAAAGAAGAGATAGAACGGCATCATATTTATGTATTTTCCTCAAATTATACGTTGTACGGAGATATGTCGGCCCGAGTAATGGCTATTCTCCAGCATTTTTCTCCCGAAATGGAAATTTACTCGATAGACGAGGCGTTTTTGAATCTTACCGGTTTGGAAACAGGAGGGTTGAAAGAGTATGGCGAACAGGTGACCGCCACCGTAAAACGGAGTACGGGTATACCGGTAAGTATGGGAATCGCTCCGACGAAAACACTGGCTAAGGTAGCTAACAAATTTGCGAAAAAATATCCGGCTTATCATAATGTATGCATGATCGATTCGGAGGAGAGGCGGGTAAAATCGCTTTCTCTTACCGATATCGGAGACGTGTGGGGGATCGGAGGGCGATACAATCGTTTTCTTAGAGGAGAAGGTATAACAAATGCTTACGAATTTTCGTGTCTTTCGCAAAGCTGGGTACGAAAATATATGACGGTAGTAGGAGAACGCATGTGGCGGGAACTGAACGGTGAGCCGTGCATCGATATGGAAACGGCTGTACCCAGGAAAAAGCAGATATGTACATCACGAGCTTTCGGGAGTTCGGTTGCAGATATAGAAGAACTTTCGGAAGCGGTCGCCTGTTACGCTTCGGTATGTGCCGAAAAGTTGCGCCGGCAGCATGGTTATGCGGTATCTCTGATGGTATTTATACATACGAATAATTTCAGGGAAGATTTGCCGCAGTATTGCCGGAACCGGGTTATTGAACTTCCCGTACCTACCGACGATACGATGGAAATCGTGCATTATGCTCTTGCGGCTTTACGGGATATATACCGGGAAGGTTATCTTTTTAAAAAAGCCGGAGTTATCGTAACGGAAATTACCGATCGTGTACAAACTAATCTTTTTGATGCGGTAAACCGGAAAAAACAAGCTAAATTTATGCGTGTAGTCGATCATATGAACCGGGGATTCACCGATAACCGGCTGACTTTGGCCGTACAAAGCGGCCGTCGCAAGTGGAAGCTTAAACAAGAATGCCTGTCTCCGTGTTATTCGACCAGAATGACCGATATTATAAACATAAATTGTAAATAGTCATGTGTTTTTATAATTCGATGAGCAAAAAGGCGAAGGAACTGGCAGCTCGTTATAACCGGAAAGTAAATATCATAGAGTCGGTTTCCGGTGTGACACAAAACTACCGAATAGCGGCGTTCACCGATCCCGATTGTGCTGTCGTTACATCCGATAGTGAAATACAGGCATATAAATGGGGACTTATCCCTTTTTGGACTCGCACGGAAAAAGATGCGTCGCAGATACGGCGCATGACTTATAATGCGAAAGCCGAGACCGTTTTCAGCAAGCCTTCTTACAGGGAATCGATAAAAAGACATCGTTGCCTGATACCGAGTACCGGATATTTCGAATGGCGACATGAAGGGGATGATAAAATTCCTTACTATATTTTTCTGAAAAACGAACCCGTTTTTTCGATAGCCGGAATATATGATGTATGGGATAATCCCGTTACCGGGGAAACGGTTTACACTTTTTCGATGATAACGACGGCAGCTAATCCCTTAACAGCGTATATACATAACGCTCCCCGTACAGGCAACCGTATGCCGGCGATACTTTCTCGGGAAGAAGAGGAGATATGGCTCGGTTCGGGGTTGACGCAAGAGGAAATAAAAGCTCTTTTGAAACCATTTGATGCCGATAGGATGGATGCTTATGTTATTAGAAAGGATTTTCTGAAAAAGAATCCTTTCGACCCCTCGGTACTCGAGCATGCCGGGACAGCATAAATTTTTTCCCGCTTTTTATCCGACTCTCAAGTTTTTGTCTTGTTGAGCGTTAGCGAAACATCCCCTCATGTCGGTCGCCTCGGGAACATTGCCCTTTTCTGGTTGCTTAGGAGATCCTTCGATTCGCTTAGGATGACAAGAAGGCTCAGGATAGCAAGAATAATAGTTTGTCATCCTGAGCAGAGCAAAAGATCCCCATAGCTCAGGATGACAATAGGTAAATTATTTTATATTTTCCCGTAGTTTTGTCAGATACTCTTTCATGGCTTCGCTGTCTTTTTCCCGGATGATAGTGAGTAGGTACGAGAGTTGTTCCTGTATTTTCTCGACTTGTCCCGGAGTGTGCGGATTGAAAAGTATCTCGGTAAGCAGGTAATCGTCTTCGGACAGAAGTCCGCGGGCGATGTCCATGTGTTTCTTAAACGTGGTACCCGGTGCATCCTGATGTTTCATGACCGAAGCAAAGACCAGCGTAGATGCGAAGGGGATAGATAATGAATACGCGATCGTCTCGTCGTGCTCCTTAAACGAATATTCGAAAATATTCAGTCTCAGACTATTATACAAGTCTTTGAAGAACACTTTTCCGAGATGATCCGATTCGGAAATAATAATTGTATTTTGCGTACTCAGGTCGCTGAGACTTGCGAATGTAGGACCGAACATCGGGTGGGTGGAAACAAACGGATGTCCGGCTTTTTTATAAAACTCGGGTAATCCTGTTTTTACCGAAGCGATATCGGAAATGATACAATTCGCAGGGATATGGGGTAGCACCATTTTAAATGCATCGATGGTGTACTTTACAGTCGCCGCATTAATTACGAGCTCGGGTTTGAACGCCTCGATCTCTTCTATTTTTGTGATGCGTTGCGTGTTGAATGCGAAACGCAATCTTTTCATGTCGGTATCGAAAAGAGCCACTTCGTGTTGGAAACAAAGAACATCGGCAAAGAACGAGCCCATTTTACCGGCTCCTAAAATCAGTATTTTCATCGTTTTTATTTGTTCAGTACCTCCATTTGTTGTCTTACCGACTCTTCATGTATGGCTTGTAATACTTGTTGCATAAATTCTCCGTCCATACCCATTTCTTGAGCTTGAGCAATACGCTTGCTCAAAATTTCGTCGTAACGGGCGGTTTGCAAAACCTGCATACCGTGTTCTTTTTTATATTGTCCGATCTCGCGGGAAACACGCATACGTTTTGCCAGTAATTCGAGCAGTTGGTTATCGAATTCGTCGATCTGGCAGCGCAGTTCGGTAAGGCTTTCGGTCGTTTGTTGTGTTTCGCGTATTACCAGCATGTTTAAAATATAATGGAGTACGTCGGGGGTTACCTGTTGGTCTTTATCACTCCAGGCGCAATCGGGATTACAGTGGGATTCTACGATAAGTCCATCGAATCCGAGGTCCATGGCCTGTTGGCTAAGTGGCGCGATAAGTTCGCGTTTACCGCCGATATGGCTGGGATCGCAGATAATAGGAAGTTCGGGTAACCGGCGGCGTAATTCGATGGGTATATGCCATTGCGGGAGATTACGGTATAACTTTTTATCATAAGAACTGAATCCACGGTGAATGACTCCGATTTTGTGTAATCCTGCATTATAAATACGTTCGACGGCTCCGATCCAGAGTTCGAGATCGGGATTGACCGGATTTTTTATGAGGACAGGAATATCGACTCCCTTCAGGGCATCGGCGATCTCCTGAACTGCAAAGGGGTTGGCTGTGGTGCGGGCACCTATCCATAACATATCGACACCATATTTTAAAGCTTCGAACACATGTCGTTCGTTGGCAACTTCGGTAGAAGTGTACATTCCCGTTTCTTCTTTTATCTTTTTCAACCAGGGAAGCCCTTTACTGCCAACACCTTCGAAACCACCCGGTTTGGTACGTGGTTTCCATATCCCTGCACGAAAAATTTTAACACCACGGTTCGCCAGATCTTTGGCCGTTTCGAGTACTTGCTGTTCCGTCTCGGCGCTGCAAGGGCCGGCGATAATCAAAGGGCGTTTGGCATTTACGCCCGGTAATAGAATAGATTCGAAATTCATTGTTTCAGTCATATTGTCGTATTTTTATTTATTATTTTTCAGGTTTGTTTTTATACGTTCGAGAGCTTTTTCAAGGACTTCTTCTGTCGCACAGAGAGAAATGCGTATGAATCTTTTTCCTTGGGAACCGAAAATAATTCCCGGAGTTATGAATACGCGTGCCTGATACAATACTTTATCGGCCAGAGAAATCGAATCGACTTCGTTATCGGGAATGCGTGCCCAAAGAAACATTCCTACCTGATCGGGATCGAAAGAGCATCCCAGCGTATTTACAATTTCTTCGGCGAGATGCCGGCGGCGGCGATACAGGTCGATATTCATTTCCCGATGCCAGGTTTCGTCGGTTGATAATGCCGTAACCGCAGCGCTTTGCAAGGGTTTGAACATTCCCGAATCGATATTGCTTTTTACCCTAAGAATCCATTCAACAAATTGCGGATTGGAAGCGAGCATTCCGATACGCCATCCCGGCATGTTGTGAGACTTACTCATAGAGTTCATCTCTATGCAGATATCTTTTGCTCCCGGTACTTGTAAAATACTCAGTCGATTATCGTTGAGGATAAAACTGTACGGATTGTCGTTGACGATGATAATCCCGTGTTTTTTCCCGAAGTCGACGAGTTTTTCAAACAGCTCGGGAGTGGCCGGTGTGCCGGTCGGCATGTTGGGATAGTTTACCCACATGATTTTTACGTTCGATAAGTCGTTTTTTTCGATTTCTTCGAAATCGGGCATCCAACCGTTTTCTTCTTTCAGCTCGTATTCGATGAGATTGGCTTCGGCCAGATTACTGACCGACCGATACGTGGGATATCCCGGATTGGGAACCAGTACGCCGTCTCCCGGATTAAGAAAGGCCAGTGAAATATGCAGGATTCCTTCTTTAGAGCCAATCAGAGGTTGTATCTCTTTTGCCGGATCGAGTTCAACTCCAAACCATTTGCGGTACCATGTTGCAAATGCATTCCGTAATTCGGGAATACCCACATAGGGTTGGTAACCGTGGGTGTCGTTTCTACGGCTTTCATTGCATAGCGTTTCGATCGTATCGGGATGTGGTGGTTGATCGGGGCTACCGATGCCGAGGCTTATAACCTGCATCCCTTTAGCATTCATTTCAGCAATTTCTTTCAGTTTTTTCGAGAAATAATACTCGCTTATCTGGTTTACTCTGTTTGCCGGAGTTATCATTTTAGAGGGGTTGTGTGAATTCAGCATATTCTCCTTGTATTTTAAAGTCTTTTGTTAATGGAATGATGGCTTCGAGGGATTGACGGTAACGCACGTAGTTATCGAAAGTCACATCTACATAAAACCGGTATTCCCATTCTCTTCCGATGATGGGTAATGATTGTATTTTGGTGAGATTTATATCGTAAAAAGACAGAATCGTAAGAACTTTTGAAAGGCTACCCTGAGAATGAGGAAGGGTAAAAATGAGAGAAGATTTATTTATTTTGCTTTCCTGTATCAATTCTTCTTTTTTCCAGTTATCGGCCAGTATCAGGAATCGTGTAAAGTTGCGTTTGTTGGTTTCGATACCTTCGGCAAGAATATTCAAGCCGTATAATTCGGCAGCCAGTTTTCCGCAAATAGCGGCATGCCCTTTTAGTTTTTTTTCGGATATTTCACGGGCGCTTCCCGCAGTATCGCCTTTCTCTACCACTTTCATAGAAGGGTGACCTGCCAAAAAGTCTCCGCATTGCATCAGGGCGATGGGGTGGGAGTTTACTTCGGTAATATCTTCTATTTTCTCACCCGGCAGAGCGGCCAGCACGTGAGAAATACGCAATTTGTATTCTCCGATGATGCAGGCGTCGCTTTTTCTTAACAATTCATGATTCTGAAGGAGTGACCCCGCGATGGTGTTTTCTATCGCCATGGTTCCTATCAGGGAAGCGTCTTTACCCATATGTTCGAGTAATTCTTCGAAAGTACGGCACTGATCGACCTGTATTTCTTCTCCCGAGAAAAAATTACGAGCCGCTGTTTCGTGATAACAACCCGATACTCCTTGTATTGCAACTTTTTTCATTGTTATAAAACTTCATTATATTAAAAATCCCACACTTTGTTTTTCAAAGGTGGGATATTATAAATACGCTTAATTATTATTACGTGAATTCACCACCTTACGATTTATCATAAAGTAAAAAAAGTAATAAAAGTAAAATCGTATGTTTCGTTTCATCGTAATTCTATTAAAAAAAAATCCCGTCGTTATGACGGGATTTTATTATTTCGTTTCTGTTATTTCATTTTGTTTTCTACATAAAATCCCGTTTCACTTTCTGCTAAAGTAAAAAAAGTAAAAGAAATAATATGCGAAATTGAAATTCTTCATTTGTTTCGTGATTTTTGTTTCACGATGCAAATGTAACGATTCCATCTGTTTTGCAAAACTTTTTCTCGTTTTTTTTACAAATAAGATACGTTTTTTTCTCAAAGGAGTATTTTGTGTATCGCAAAACCGGTTGATAATGCAGAAAAAACAGATATATAACTATTGTAATTTATTTTTTTGTATCTTTGAATCATAAATTATAGATATAAGGAGATAAAATAATGGCTGTTTCAGAAAAAAAACTTCACGAAAAATTGGCTGAGGTTTTTATCGATGCGATAAAAAAAGCAAATGCCGATGATGCGTATTCGTTGTCGGATATGTATGTATGCGTGAAGTATGACGATCTTTCACTTCTGATATATGATGATACGGAACAATTGCTTTTATCTACGACGATCGATGAGTGGGATGAACTGAAAGAAACCTGTGACAATTTTGAAGAAACGGTAATCGATACATTAAAAGCGGTTTTGGGTAGTAAACTGATGCGGGAAGAATTGGAATCGCTGGAATTTGTCGGTCCGTTTTCGGTAATACTGATCGATGAAGATTTCGAACAGATTTGTGAATTGGTTACCGTCGATCATGATAATATCGTATTGGAGGATAATTTTTTTGAAAAAATAGATAAAGAACTCGATGACTTTTTTGAACAACTGATGTCGGATGTAAAATAATAAGTGAAAAAATATTTTAAAAGGGGAAGCATTTTTAGCGTGTTTCCCCTTTATTTTTTTTTGATGTTCTTATATACTAAAAACATACAAAGAAAATTATATTTGTCGGTAATGAATGTACCGTATCGGTAAGAATGGCGATAGTGTAATATTTAATCTTTTGATATTTATAATTACGGAATAATAAAAACATCCCGGCACTCATCGGATATACGATTATGCCGGGATGTTTTAACAGCGAATGCCCTTGTTTTATTTAGAGGATTTTACTTTTTCGATTTCTCTCTGAACGATCGCATCGAGGACAGCGACAGTCGTTAGATTAACGATATCGCGAGAAGAACTTTCGATATCGGTGAAATGAATCGGCTTATTCAGCCCCATCTGAATGGGGCCTATGCATTCGGCTAAGCCCATTTCGAGCATCATCTTATAGGCTGAATTGGCAGAACTCAAGTTCGGGAAAATTAGCGTATTCACTTCTTTTCCGGCTAATTTATTGAAAGGGAATGTTTTATCCCGTAAATTCGTATTCAGAGCGAAATTTATCTGCATTTCACCATCGATCAGTAAATCGGGGTAACGTGCCTGCATTTCGGCTACCGCTTCGTGTACCGAAGCCGGACTACCTTGATCATCGGCTCCGAAGTTAGAGTAGGATACCATAGCCATAACGGGATCATGCGCAAAGAATTTAACCGAATTACGTGCCAAACGAGCAATATCGACCAGTGTTTCGGTACTTGGGTGACGATTTATCAGAGTATCGGCGAGGAAATAAGTCCCTTTCTTAGTATTCATGATGTGCATAGCTCCGAAATGTTTGTGTCCTTCCCGTATACCGATGATATTTTTTGCAATTTCTATGGTTTCGGCATATTTCGTATAGGTACCGGTAATAAAACCGTCTGCATCTCCTACTTCTACCATCATCATTCCGAAATAGTTACGGTCGTACATTTTTTCCCGTGCTTCTGCAAGGGTAACGCCTTCCCGTTGTTTTTTGTTAGCCAATACTCTGGCATAGCGTTCTCTGCGATCGGCTTCTTCGGGGCTGCGCAGATTTAATACCTGTATTCCTTCGAGGCTTACGCCTATTTGCTCGGCCAGTTTGGCGATAAGTTCTTCATTACCTAATAAAATAGGGAAGCAGATACCTTCTTGGTAAGCCATAACAGCCGCATTCAGCATATTAGCGTGATTGGCTTCAGCAAATACGATACGCTGCGGATTTTGTTTCGCCATTTCGGTAAACCGGCGTATCATTTTATTATCGTATCCCATAAGGCTGCGTAGTTTGCTTTCGTATGCGTCCCAATCGGTAATAACTTTACGAGCAACACCTGAACTGATAGCCGCTTTAGCAACGGCAGGGGATACGGTTGTGAGCAGACGCGGATCGAGAGCTTTGGGTATAATATAATCAGGACCGAAACTGATGCGTTTTAGATTATAAGCAGCATTAACGACATCGGGAACCGGTTTTTTAGCCAAATCGGCAATCGCATATACAGCAGCCAGTTTCATCTCTTCATTAATACAAGTAGCTCTTACATCGAGGGCTCCGCGGAAGATGTAAGGGAAGCCTAAAACATTGTTTATCTGGTTGGGATAGTCGGATCGTCCGGTAGCGAAAATCAGATCGGTACGGGCGTTTTTTGCTTTTTCGTATGCAATTTCGGGATTGGGATTGGCCAATGCGAAAACGATCGGATTTTCGTTCATCGATTGTACCATTTCTACGGTTACCACGTCGGCTTTGGAAAGTCCGAGGAATACGTCAGCTCCCCGCATAGCATCTTCGAGTGTATAAATTTTACGATCGGTTACAAATTGTTTTTTAGATTCGGGCAGATTGGTACGTTCGGCATTTATTACGCCTTTGCTGTCTACCATTACGATATTTTCTTTTTTAGCACCGAGCATTACATAAAGTTTGGTGCAAGAGATTGCCGAAGCTCCGGCTCCGTTTACGACGATTTTTACATCTTCTATTTTTTTGCCTTGTATTTCGAGAGCATTTAATAATCCTGCTCCTGAAATAATAGCCGTACCGTGTTGGTCGTCATGCATGACCGGAATATCGAGTTCGGCTTTTAAACGGTTCTCTATCTCGAAACATTCCGGAGCTTTTATATCTTCGAGATTTATCCCGCCGAAAGTAGGAGAGATCGCTTTGACAGCTTGTATAAATTTATCTGGATCTTTCTCGTTTACTTCGATGTCGAAAACGTCGATACCGGCAAATATTTTAAATAGCAGGCCTTTCCCTTCCATAACGGGTTTCCCGGCAAGAGCTCCTATGTCTCCCAGCCCGAGGACGGCGGTTCCGTTTGAAATTACCGCTACCAGATTTCCTTTAGAAGTATATTCGTAAGCTTTTTCAGGATCTTTTTCTATTTCGAGGCAGGGTTCTGCGACTCCGGGTGAATATGCAAGTGACAGATCTAATTGGGTGCTGTAAGGTTTAGTTGGGACAACTTCAATCTTTCCCGGTTTGCCCTGACTATGATAAAGCAGGGCTGCTTCTTTTGTAATTTTAGTCATAGGAGATACAATATTAAATACGTCAGTTTTGTATGTATTTTATATACAAATCGATGCAAATCTAATAATTTATATTTATTCTTAGTGTAATTAATACAATTTATAACATTGTTAAATTGTGTAGATAAGGGAAACGGAGAATATAAATACAGAATAAACTATACAATAATCATCGGGGGAGTGAAAACTACAGGAGTGTTTTGGGTTTCGGTTATTCTAGTTGTTTTCTTTTTTCGATAAGAGATTATATGTTACAGAAATATCAATATGAAAATTGTAAATAAAGTCGAGTGTTTCCTTATTAAAATACCTATAAATTACGCAACCGGAATTAAAATAAATATAGAGTAAGTCTATTATAATTTATTAACGATAGGCGAGGGATAATTTTGAGAAAACTTTTAAAGTATTTCGAGTTTTCGCTCTTTATTTGCAAATAAATATATCTTTTATGAACGTAGAGCTAAAAGAGCGAGTCATTGCAAAAGCTTCATTGTTATTTGTAAGGAACGGTATTAAATCGGTCACGATGGACTATATTGCGGCTCAAATGGGTATTTCGAAACGTACATTATACGAAAATTTTAAAGATAAAGATGAACTTCTTCTGGAAACGATACGGTATATGAACAGGCAGGCAGAAAAAGAAACCTTGGCAATTGCCGAAAAGTCGGTAAACTCTATGGATCTTTTATTGCGTGTATATCAGCATATCGGAAAAAAATTGAGAAATACCAATCGTAATTACTTTACGGATGTAAAGCGGTATCATCCGAAGATCGCCGTGCTCTTTGAAGAAGAGAGAACCGAAAGAATAAAGAATGCTCACATACTCATGAAGCAGGGGATGGCAGAAGGCCTTATACGCCCTGATCTTAAAATAGAGATCGTATCGATGTTGATGATCGCCCAACTCGATTCATTGAAAAATACCGATGATTTAGATATCTCGCGTTTCTCGTTCACCGATATTTTTGAAACCATGTTTATGAATTTTATACGTGGTATAGCGACTCCTAAAGGGGTTGCTTTTATTGAAGAATTTATCGCAAAAAAAATGAAAGATTGAAATATTAAAATAATAATAACCCTCCTTTGAACCAAGAAAAAACGATTTATGAATATAAAATGGAAACTGGCAAGCGCATTTGTCTTATTTACGCTCGCAAAGAGCGGAATATATGCACAAAGTCAGGAAGAAACTTCTGTATTGCGTATCGATTTAGAAAAAGCAGTTGAAATAGCAATCAATGAAAATCCTACGATAAAAGTGGCTGATATGGAAATTGTCCGTAAAAATTACGGCAAAAAAGAAGTCCTCGGCAGTCTCTTTCCTCAGATAGGAGCATCAGCCGATTATTCGTATGCACTGAAAAAACAGGTGATGTACATGGATTTTGATATGTCGGGATTAGCACCGGGAGGTGGAACCGGTGTTCAGGAAAATGCCATTGGGAATGACGGACTTGAAGTTGGACGTGATAATACGATTACGATGGGATTTAATTTGCAGTTTCCTGTAATTGCACCGGCATTGTGGAAAAATATAAAGCTTACCCAGGCCGATGTAGAACAATCGCTCGAGGCAGCCCGTTCGTCTCGTCTTACTTTAATAAATCAGGTGCAAAAAGCATATTATAATGTAATGATGACTCAGGATTCGTATTCTGTATTGAAACAGAGTTATGATAATGCCAAACTCAATGCAGAGAATTACCGTAATAAATTCAATCAGGGAACGGCTTCGGAATATGATGTTTTGCGATCTGAGGTACAGGTAAGAAATCTCGAACCCGGATTATTACAAGCAGAGAATGGGGTAAAACTGGCTAAATTACAGCTAAAGGTACTTATGGGAATTGATATGGGTGTAGAAATTGAAGCTACAAACCGCCTTGCCGATTATGAAAATACGATGTATAGCGAAACAATGGCTATCGATACTTCATTGCGGAACAATACCAGTTTGAAACAACTCGATTTACAGACCGAATATCTTAAACGGGCGATGGAGGTACAAAAAATGTCGTGGTATCCTACTTTAGCGTTCACCGGAATGTATAACTGGCTGGATATGTTTAATAATGGAAAATACGGCAGTAGTCATTGGAATCCTTATTCTACGATCGGATTATCGCTGTCGATCCCTATATTTCAGGGGGGGAGTCGTTATTATAAGGTAAAACAAGCCAAAGTCGCCGTTGCGCAAATGAAATATAACAGGCAGGATCTCCACCGGAATCTTTCGATGCAGGTGCAGTCTTCTCTTGATAATATTCAGAAATCGGTAAAACAGATCGCGTCGAATAGCGAAGGTGTAAAACAGGCGGAAAAGGCTTATATGATCATGCAAAAAAGCTTTGAAATAGGTACGGCGACTTTTGTAGAACTTAATGATGCTGATTTGGCTCTTACTAATTCGAGATTGGCTTATTATCAGGCAATTTATGATTATTTGGCTGCAAAATCTGAACTTGAATTGTTGTTGGGCAATAAAGATTATTCGAAATCCGACGACAATTGATATTTATTTTGAAATAATAAAAAAAGAAATATACTCATGAAAAGAAACGGAAAATACGGACTTCTATCTTTAGCGTTTATAGCGTCTATCATATCATGTACCGATAAAAATAAAACAGGAGATGAAGTTGATGAAAAACCACTTGTTCGGATCGAAAAAGTGACTTCCCAGGATGTTCCCCAATCTCAGGACTTTACGGCAAATGTGCAGGCAAATGTTGTAAATAATATCTCTCCCTCAGTGCAAATGCGCATTAAAGATATAAAAGTAGAAATCGGGGACAGGGTAAATAAGGGACAAGTATTGGTATTGCTGGATAAAACAAGTCTTATACAGCAAAAAACACAACTCGACAATTTACAGCTCGAATACGATCGTCTTGAAGAGTTGTTTAAAGTAGGCGGAGCTTCGAAACAGGCGGTAGATCAAATGAAAACGCAACTCGATGTCGCACGCTCTTCTTACGAAAATTTATCGGAAAATACGCAACTTATCAGCCCCATTACAGGAGTGGTAACAGCTCGTAATTACGATAATGGCGATATGTACGGAGGAAATCCTATTCTTACAATAGAGCAGATTACACCTGTAAAATTGCTTGTACATGTATCGGAAAGCTTTTATACTAAAGTAAAAAAGGGAATGGATGTAAAAGTGAAATTAGATGTATTCGGGGATCAGGAATTTATAGGTAAAGTGAGTCTGATATATCCGACTATCGATCCCGCAACGCGTACTTTTCCTGTAGAAGTTAAATTGGCGAATACCGATGGTAAAGTGCGTCCCGGTATGTTTGCACGAGCAACGATGGATTTCGGAGTAAAAAAACATGTTGTTACTCCCGATCTTTCGGTTATAAAACAATCGGGTTCGGGAGATCGGTATATTTATGTTTATAAAGATGGTAAGGTTACTTATAATAAAGTGGAATTAGGCCGTCAGATAGGTAATAAATACGAAGTAATTTCGGGTATTTCCGATGGAGACGAGGTCGTTGTCGCAGGACAAAGCCGTTTGACGAACGGGATGGAGGTAGAAGTAGAAAAAGATTCTGCCGAGAAATAATTTTTAATGTACTCATCATATTAAAAAACAAGAATAGTTATGAGTTTATATGCAACAGCCGTAAAAAAGCCTATTACGACAGCTCTTTGTTTCGTAGCGATCGTGATACTCGGTCTTTTCTCGTTAAGCCGTTTGTCTATCGACCTGTTACCTGAAATAGAGACAAATACTATTATGGTAATGACGGCTTATCCCGGAGCAAGTGCGGCAGATATAGAGACAAATGTGACAAAGGTGATGGAAAATACGTTGAATACTGTCAGCGACCTTAAACACATTACTTCTCAGTCGAAAGAAAACCTGTCGATTGTAACCATGGAATTTGAATATGGTACCGATATAGACGTAGCGACAAACGATGTACGGGATAAGCTCGATGTTGTAGAGTCGTCGTTGCCGGATAATATCGAGAACCCTATCATTTTTAAATTCGGTACCGATGATATCCCTATTTTGATCCTTTCGGTAACTGCCAATGAAAGTATGCCGGCATTATATAAAATTCTCGATGATAAAGTCGCTAATCCTTTGAAACGTATATCGGGAGTCGGATCGGTTTCTATCACTGGAGCTCCTGAACGTCAGGTACAAATCTATTGTGATCCGCACAAACTGGAAGCATACGGATTAACGGTTGAAGGCATAGCCGGTATTATTGCACAGGAAAATCTGAATACGCCGGGGGGAACGTTCGATATCGGATCGAATACCTATTCGTTGCGTGTTCAAGGGGAATTTACCGATGCCAAGCAGATGGAAAATCTGGTAATCGGTACTACCGGCGATCGTAATATTTACCTGCGTGATGTGGCTCGAGTAGAAGATACTGTTGCCGAAAGGGCTCAAGAAGCTTATAATAACGGCAAACAAGGAGGAATGATAGTTATACAGAAACAGTCGGGTGCCAATTCGGTAAATATTGCGAATCAGGTACTTAAGAAATTACCCGAGATACAAAAATCATTACCTTCGGATGTCGAATTGGGGATGATCATAAATACATCCACCAACATCGAAAATACTATCAGCAGTTTGGTAGAAACCGTTTTTGTAACCTTTATCATCGTGATGATCGTGGTATTGGTATTTCTCGGTCGTTGGAGGGCTACCTTTATCATTGTACTTACTATTCCTATTTCTCTTATCGCATCGTTCTGTTATTTGTTGATGTCTGGAAATACGTTGAATATCATATCATTGAGTTCGCTAAGTATTGCAATCGGTATGGTGGTGGACGACGCGATCGTAGTACTCGAAAATGTTACCAATCATATCGAGCGGGGAAGTGCGCCAAAACAGGCGGCTATTCATGGAACGAATGAAGTGGCTATATCGGTTATCGCATCTACACTCACCATGTTAGCCGTATTTCTTCCGCTTACAATGATACAGGGTATGGCCGGAATTCTTTTCCAACAGTTAGGCTGGATTGTTAGCATTATTATGATTGTTTCTACGGTAGGAGCTCTTACGCTTACACCTATGTTATGTTCGCAATTATTAAAGCTCGATCCTAAAAAAGGAAAACTATATATGTTGTTTTTCGGTCCGATAGAAAAAGGGCTGAATGCGCTCGATAACGGTTATTATAAATTTCTTACATGGGCAGTGGCTCATCGTAAGACAGTAATATTCGGAGCCATTACGTTATTTGTCAGCAGTATGTTTCTTATAAAAGTAATTCCTACCGAATTTTTCCCGACTCAAGATAATGCTCGTATCGGGATTACGATAGAGTTGCCGGTAGGAACACGGGTTGAAATTTCACGTCAGCTTGCGCAGAATATCGAAAAGGAATTCCGAAAAAAATATCCCGAGATAGAGGTTTCTAACTTTACAGTGGGACAAGCAGATACCGATAATATTTTCGGGTCTATACAGGATAACGGAACTCATATTATTTCGTTCAATATAGGTTTGTCGAGTGTTGGAGATCGAGAAAGAGGGCTCACCCAAATTTGCGATCTGATGCGGGATGACCTGAAAAAATATCCCGAAATAAAGACATACGAAGTGAATGCCGGTGGTAGTAATACAGGAATGTCGGCCCAGGCTTCGGTAGATGTGGAAGTTTACGGATTCGATTTTGAAACAACCGATAAAGTGGCTGCGGAACTGGCAAAACGCATGGAGTCGGTAAAAGGAGTGGCTGGGACGAATATCAGCCGTAAAGATTATATACCGGAGTATCAGGTCGATTTCGATCGGGAAAAATTAGCTATGAATGGCTTGAATATGGCAACGGCTTCTTCTTTCTTGCGAAATCGTATTAACGGTACCACGGCTTCGTATTATCGTGAAGACGGAGACGAATACGATATTGTGGTACGTTATGCACCTGAGTATCGTCAAACAATTTCGGATATAGAAAATATAATGATATATAATGCTCAGGGAAAAGGTATAAGAGTAAGAGATCTCGGGAAAGTGGTAGAGCGGATGACTCCACCTACTATCGAACGAAAAGACCGGGAACGTGTTGTTACCGTTTCTGCCATTTTAGGTCCCGATGGGGTATTAGGAGAAGCTGTTAACGGAGTAAAACAGCAGATTTCGAAAATGGATATTCCGTCGAATGTGTCTTTGAATTTTGGAGGTATGTACGAGAATCAGCAAGAGATATTCGGTGACCTTACCATGTTGATGGCACTTATCATAATACTGGTATTTATTATTTTGGCTTCACAGTTCGAATCTCTTACCGATCCTTTTATTATTATGTTTGCGCTGCCATTCTCCTTTACAGGAGTATTTATCGGGCTTGCCGTTACCGGAACTCCTTTGAGTGTAATGGCTCTTATCGGAGTGATCATGTTGGTGGGTATTGTCGTAAAGAATGGTATCGTACTTATCGATTATACGATTCTTAATCGAGAACGAGGGCTATCGGTAACTCATGCTGTCATACATGCTGGTAAATCGCGTTTGCGTCCTGTATTGATGACGACACTGACAACAGTAATCGGTATGATTCCTTTGGCTGTAGGTCGGGGAGAAGGATCGGAAATGTGGCGCTCGATGGGAACCACTGTCGCTTGGGGATTATCAGTATCGACCTTAATTACATTAATTATCGTACCAGTCGTATATTGTGTATTTGCCGGTAACGGAATAAAGAGAAAACGTCGTAAACTTGCGGCTAAACTTGCGAGTTTGTCAAAGTTATGACTTTATAATTTAGGATAAATGAATTTTAAATTCATTTATCCTGTTTTTATATTATCTTCAAATTTAAAATTAAAACAATGAAAGCTATATTTATAACATTCGACCAAGCACATCTTGAAATGATTCATGGGATTCTCGATCATAATAATTGTCGGGGATTTACCTATTGGGAGAATGTTCAGGGGCGAGGCTCTGTAACCGGAGAACCTCATTACGGCAGTCATGCGTGGCCGAGTATGAATTCGGCGATTATCGCTATGGTAGAAGATCGCCAAGTAGATAATTTACTCGATCTTTTGCACAAACTCGACGAACAATCTCCGGCTTTGGGATTAAGGGCTTTTGTATGGAATGTTGAACAGACGATTTAAACTAAATTATTATGACTAACACTTCGATAATCCGGTTTATGTTGAATGGCAGGAAACGTTTCGGTGTTTACGCTTTTTGTGCCGGAACATTTCTTGCAATGTGCGGTCTTATGTATTTAGCTCATTATTTATATTCTATGCGTCTTCCCGGACGTTATCTCACCGGATTGTTCGTCGTGGTTTCTATGCTGCTTTTTATATTTTCATTGTGGGCTGTTTACCGTATGCATAAAGACGGACTTATCGGTGTTATTATTTCCGATGAAGGAGTTACCGATTTATCGACCGGATATTATGTCGGTACTGTGTTATGGAAAGATATAGAACGTATAAAGGTTATGGACGATCTGGAAAACCTCAATTATCAATATGTCGTTTTGGTCGTTAAAAATCCCAACCAGTATATTGTACAAGAAAAAACGGCTATTAAACGACGTTCTTTAATATTGAAATTTCATACATACGGTTCTCCGATATGTATATCTACTCGGGCGTTGTGTTGTACTTTTAATGAATTATATAGTGCTATTAATGATCATTACAGAAAGGCGATAAAATGATTTTTACGATATATCCGATCGTATAAGAATAAAATAGGGTGAATTCTATTCTATTTATTTCGTTTATTAATAGCAAACCTTTTATTATAGATAAAAAAACAGGTATCATTTTTTTGTAATAGATATAAATTTATAAATCGGCCTCTATCAATTAAAAATTAGTTTTTTTACTTTCCTCATGATATTTTTTATCATAATGACATTATAATTAAAGAATTATTTTTTCTTAATCGAAATATTTAAGTCCTTGTATATAAATATTTAAGTAATAAATGGGTATTTATAGCAGATAAAATTTTGTATCATTTTCTTTCTAATTTTGTTTAGAGGTTTTAACATGAAAAATGGAATGATTAAAAAAGTAGAAGTGTAAGTAAAAAGTAATTATGATGTCATTGAAAGAAAAATCGAAAACGTTAAAGAGGGAAGATAATAAATGCGTGATTTATTTACAATTAACGCATGAAAGTAGAATAAAACTTATATCAACCGGTCTAAAAATTTATCCTTGGCAGTGGGACAGTAATCACATGTGTATTGTATCTGGAGTATCGGATATTTCGGAGAAAGCTCAATCGTTTCTCGATTCGAAAATAAAGAATATGGGGAAAAAACAGGTAGCGTCAGAAATGGAATATGATTGTTTTACTCAGGCTCTTTCTTGTGAGGAAAATGATAAAGAGAGTCTTTTGTTTTTTGAGTTTATGAATGACCTGATAAATCGTCTCGAAATTAGCGGATGTTATCGTACAGCTCAAACCTATAAATGTACTTATCGTAGTTTCAGCCGTTTTTTAAAAAAGCATGATATTTGTTTTGAAAAACTGAATGCAGATCTTTTAAAAAAATATGAAAGGTATCTGAAGGATCGAGGACTTACCCTTAATAGTATTTCTTTTTATATGCGAATTTTAAGGGCTGTATATAATAAAGCTATTGAAAATTACCAGATAAATAAAAAGAATTTGTTTAAACACGTTTATACTGGAATAGAAAAAACACGTAAAAGAGCGGTTGATGAAGGGGTAATTTCTCAATTAAAGAAACTGGATTTAGAGAATAAACCCGGTTTAGCTTTAGCCCGAGATCTTTTTTTATTTAGTTTTTATACAAGAGGTATGTCGTTTATCGATATGGCTTATTTAAGGAAGAGGAATATTAAAAATGGATTTATTTACTATAACAGGCAAAAAACAGGGCAACAATTACGTATCAGAATAGAACCTTGTATTCAGGAAATTATCAATCGGTATGTTTCTGTAATGGAAAATTCAGATTTTATTTTGCCTATTATCCGGAAAAATGACAATGAAATTTCAAGTAAAAAATATCTGAATGCTATTTCATATCAGAATAAACAATTGAAAATTATTTCTCGTATGCTTAATTTACCGATAAACCTTACTACTTACGTGGCCCGCCATACGTGGGCTACTGCTGCTAAAAAGAAGAATATTCCAATTTCGATAATTAGTGAGGGCATGGGGCATAATAATGAATCTACCACTCAAATATATCTTGCTTCATTGGATCAGGCTATGATAGATAATGCAAACCATAAAATATTATGTGAATTATAATAATTGTGTCCTATCTCTTAGACAGAGATAGGACAATTTATATTTCCTTTTGGTTATTAATTAATTAAGAAAATTTTATCGCTATAATTTCTTTGTATCTCATTTTTATTATAATGACTTTTTGCAGAAAATATTTAATTAATGCTTTTTTATAAATTGAGATATTAATAAAATTGAATAAATAAACAGTATTCTGTGTTAATTTGTGTATGAAATCAACATCTATAAGGGAATAATTTAGTAAAAGTTTATTGTATGAATCATATTAATAATTTATCTTTGTACAATTAAATGAGTGTCCTATCTCTGTCTAAGAAATATGACTTCAATAAAAGGTGTAATTTATAGTTTGTCGAAGATAGTATCTTACTGTCTGGAAGCTTAGGCTTTGTCTTGATTGAATGAAAAAAATTATGATTGATAAAGAAGAACGGCATTGGTTTGTCGCTAAAACATATCGAAAAGAAAAAAAGATAAAGCTGCGTCTTGATGAAATGGGAATCGAGAATTTTATTCCTTTTCATAAAGTCGTTAAGGAAAAAGACGGGAAAAAGAAAACTTCAATAGAACCTGTCATCAGTAATCTTATATTTATACATTATGATACGAAAGGAAGCATATCTTTAGTAAATGAATATGGCTTCGAGATGCGTTATATGCGTAATCTCGAGGATCGAACCTTGCTTCGAGTTCCCGATAAACAAATGTCTGATTTTATTTATCTGATCGAAAATTATGAAAATCAGGTCGAATTTGTTTCGCCCGATTTGAGAAAAGGCGATAAAGTTAGAGTTATTAAAGGTGATTTTGCGGGTATCGAAGGCGAACTTATTCGTATTAGAGGACATAAACGGGTTGTCGTTCGTCTGGAGAACTTTTTTGCATTAGCTACCGTATTTATTCCCGGTAGCTTTTTAGAACGCATTCCTAATGAATAGTTAATATAATGCAAAGTGAATTAGAGAAATATTTTCAATGTCTGTTGAATAAAGTAAATACACTTGATTTTACGCAATTAAAAATCGGGGAATTAGCTACACTTTTAAAAGGGTATTCTAATTTACGATTACCGGTAAAGATTGCCGGAGATAACGATTTCGGGATATCATATGCCGATATCATATCATATTTACAAAAGATAGCGGATACCCTATTTCTTAAAATTGCCGATAGCTCCGTTAAAGCGGATAATGAAAACGCTCGAGCTTTAATTTCTGTAATGTCTACTTGTATAGACGGTGAAGATGAAATTCGTTTACAAAGAGCTCTCGATCTGGTAAATAAATTGTTTTTCGATCGGGATAAAAATGTATTACTGAAAAATGTATGTGATCTTGAAAAATGTACGTTGTTGAGTTATTGTTTTTATTTTACCGGTGATAACGGGTGTGCCGAAGAAGCAAAAGATATAATCGATAATATCGCTGCGAGAACCAATGACGGGGTTTGTTGTACGATTTCTGAAACGATAAAAAGGTTATTTACTATACAAGTATATGAAGCATTGACTTCAGATGAAGATTTTCATATGATATTGGATAATTCTCTTCGTAAAATCATTACTCGTATGAGATCGGTCGATATCTTTTATCGATCGGTTTTGGGAGGGGAGATTCTTAAATTACTGTATCGATCTTCGATGATCGATGAAAATCGGGATTTAGAAAAAAAAATATGTTCGGATATTATTACAGAAGATCGTAGATCGATATCGGATAAAGATATAACTGAAGATTTATTGACTGTATTCGATACTTTATCTTTTGTTGTTGGAGAACATATTCTGATGAAAGAAAAGAGTCTTTTTTATACTGAGGTATCCGATTAGACAATAAAAGTACGTATAAAAATTCCATTACATGCGAACTATATTAGTAACAGGAGGCGCCGGCTTTATCGGGAGCAACCTGTG